>JAGVPN010000259.1 GCA_020052215.1 Syntrophobacterales bacterium | reverse complement strand
CCAGCTGACCTGGCCGAACAGGGCCAGGAAGATGCGGGTAAAAACCCGGGTCTTCAGGACGCCACCCCGGGCCAGGACAAACTCCCGGGCTTTGAGCATACGGGGATCTTCCGCCGACAGGCCGGCGATTTTCAGGGCCAGGTAGGCTTCCACCGTGGTGCTGAGCTCGCCCCCATCTCCCTGCCAAATGGACCAACCGCCGTTGGGGAGCTGCTTATCCAGGATATCCGCGGCCATCCGGGGCGCCTTGGCCTCATCCAGTCCCAAAAACCGGTGGAGCATGATATACTCCGCGGTAATGGTGACGTTGGACTCCAACTCGGCCCACCAGTAACCCGCCTGGTCTTGCATCTCCAGCATGGCGGCGGTGGCCCGCTGGACGGCGCGTTCGATGCGGTTGAGATGTATCCTGGGAAGCGCGTCAATAACGGACTGGCTGCGGACTGAAATGGTTTTCCCCCCCATTTCTTTCCCCCCGAGTTGTTGTCTGAATCGGTATACTATACCATGGTTCCCCAGAAATCCCCAATTATTTCACTGAGTATGTTAAGTTCATGTCGGTGAACAATCAAGGTTGTGGCTGTCGCTGGAAAAATTTTGTAAATATATTACAGGCTAACGGGGTTGCCCTGGCCTATTTTCTCGGCTCTCAAAAAGAATTGGGGCCGGCTCTGCTCCGGGGCGAGGAGGTGGAGGGCAAACCGGACAGTGACCTGGACCTGGGCGTGGTGTTGCTGGAACATCCCCTGGATTATTGGGAAGGACAAAAGCTGCGTCAACGCCTGACAGACAGCCTCGCCTCCCTCTTTGCCCCCCTGCGCCTGCATCTTTTGCTGCTGGAAGAAGAAAACGCCCACGTCCAATATGCCGCCATCCGGGCTATTCAGGTCTATGCCGTCAATGAAGAATTTACCGCCCGATATCGCCGTCAGGTCCTGACCCTCTACGGCGATTGGCACTCCTGGTGGCCTTGACCTGCGGGGCGCGGAACGGACCCGGCAATTGCCGTTCAGGATTTATATTTTTTTACTAAATGCCGTCTTATATCTTGAGGGGCCACCGATGCGCCGGTTCATTTATTCATCCCCTGGGGCAGGTCAAGGTTCCCGGTCCCATTTTCATCCTCGGGGGGTTACAGGTTGCTCTTACCGATGATCGGTATTATCTTAATAAAATGATTAAAAATGCGCCTGACGTTCCGGTTGACCCTAAGGGGAAATTCTGCTATGGGAGAGGCATCTTGAAAATAATGGTCACCAGCCACCCCGGAATTCCACCCCGCCGATCCACCGGCGCTCTCTCGCCTATCGACTTATCTTCATCTCTCAGGAGATAACATGGCAACTACCGAAGACGATCAACAACAGATCACCATCCCCCCCGACCTGCCCATGCTGGCGGTGCGGGATGTGGTGGTTTTTCCCAATATGGTGCTGCCGCTGTTTGTGGGGCGGGAGACCTCGGTGCTGGCTATTGAAGCGGCCCTGGCCCAAGACCGCCTGATCTTTCTGGCCACCCAAAAAGATCAATCCGTGGAAAACCCCGACCCCGCCGACATCTACTCCGTGGGCACGGTCAGCCTCATTTTGCGGATGCTGAAACTGCCGGACGGGCGCTTGAAAATCCTGGTCCAGGGCAAAGCCAAGGCCATGGTCCAGGAATATCTCAAGGAGCGCCCCTACTTCCAGGTGGCCATGGAGGTCTTGCCGGAGGCGACCATCGCCGAGATCTCCCCTGAGGCCGAGGCCCTGATGCGCAACGCCCGGGAGATGTCGGAGAAAATCCTTACCCTCAAGGGCATCATGTCACCGGATCTGCTGGCTATCCTGGAGTCCATCGAGGACCCCGGCCACCTGGCCGACCTGGTGGCAGCCAATTTGCGCCTCAAGATCGAAGAGGCCCAGATGGTGCTGGAGGAAATGGATCCCATCCGCAGTCTCATCAAGGTCAATGATTTCCTGCGCAAGGAAATGGAAGTCTCCGCCATCCAGGCCAAGATCCAGAACCAGGCCCGGGAGGAGATGGACCGCACCCAGCGGGAATACTTCCTCCGGGAGCAGCTGCGGGCCATCAAGAAAGAACTGGGCGACCTGGACGAGACCACCAAGGAGATGGAAGAGTATCGGCTGAAGATCGCCCAGGCCCGGATGCCCAAGCAGGCGGAAGAAGATGCCCTCAAACAGCTGTCCCGTTTGGAGCAGATGCATCCAGACGCCGCCGAGGCCTCCATCGTCCGCACCTACCTGGACTGGCTGGTGTCCCTGCCCTGGAGCAAGAGCACCCGGGACAAATTGGAGGTCAAGGAGGCCAAGATTATCCTGGATGAGGACCATTTCAATCTGGAAAAGGTCAAAGACCGCATCCTGGAGTACCTGAGCGTCCGCAAACTCAACAAGAAGATGAAGGGTCCCATCCTCTGTTTCGTGGGGCCCCCGGGAGTGGGCAAGACCTCCCTGGGGCAGTCCATTGCCCGGGCCATGGGGCGCAAATTCGTGCGCATCTCCCTGGGGGGCATGCGGGACGAAGCCGAGATCCGGGGCCACCGGCGCACCTATATCGGCGCCCTGCCGGGGCGGATCATTCAGGGGATTAAAAATGCCGGTTCCAACAACCCGGTGTTCATCCTGGACGAAGTTGACAAGATCGGCATGGATTTCCGAGGCGACCCCGCCGCCGCTCTCCTGGAGGTGCTGGACCCGGAGCAGAACCACTCCTTCAGCGACCACTACCTCAATGTGGCCTTTGACCTGTCCCGGGTGATGTTTATCACCACCGCCAATCTGGTGGACCCTATTCCCTCGGCCCTGCGGGACCGTATGGAGGTTATCCGCCTGGCGGGCTACACCGAGGAAGAGAAGCTGCAGATCGTGCTCCGCCACCTCCTGCCCCGGCAGTTGACCGAGAACGGCCTGCGTCCCCAGGATTTCAAGATTACCCACGAGGTGATCAAGCAGGTCATCATGTACTACACCCTGGAGGCGGGGCTTCGGAACCTGGAGCGGGAGATCGGCTCCCTGTGCCGCAAGGTGGCCCGGCGCATTGCGGAAGGCGAAAAAGGGCCTTTCGCGGTCACCCGGGGCAACCTGCACCTCTACCTGGGCCCGCCCCGCTTTCTCCCGGACGGCGAAGTGGAAAACGAAGTGGGGGTGGCCACGGGCCTGGCCTGGACCCAGGTGGGGGGCGAGACCCTGGCGGTGGAGGCCAGCCTGATGAAAGGCAAAGGCCAGCTCACCCTGACGGGCCAGTTGGGCGACGTCATGAAGGAGTCGGGCCAGGCGGCCTTGAGTTACGCCCGGGCCCGGGCCGACCGCCTCAACCTGGCCCCGGATTTCTACGAGAAGCTGGATATACACATCCACGTGCCCGCGGGCGCCACCCCCAAAGACGGCCCCTCGGCCGGGGTCACCATGGCCTGCGCCCTGGTTTCCGCCCTCACCCAGATCCCGGTGCGGCGGGACGTGGCCATGACCGGCGAAATCACCCTCCGGGGCAAGGTGCTGCCCATCGGCGGCCTCAAGGAGAAGGCCATCGCGGCGCTCCGGGCCCGGGTCAAGACGGTGATTATCCCCCAGGCCAACAAGAAAGACCTGGTGGAAATTCCCAAAAACGTCAAGCGCCGCCTCAAGTTCGTGGCCGTGGCCGACATGGATGAGGTGCTGAACGAAGCCCTGATGCGCTCGCCCTTCAAGGAGAGCAAAAAGACCGGGGCCCCGGTCGGTCGGCTGACCACGCCGCCTTCCCGCCCGGTGGTCTGAGGGGAGACTGCGCAATCTACAAGATAAGAGGCAGTTTCTGAAGAGGGAGCTATGCCAGATACCATTAAGAACCGAACGCAACAGCGCGAGAAGGGCAAGCGAGGTCTTTCACCGATTTACTTGGACACCCCAGGACTTTTTGAGAACGTTGTCGTTCTAAAACGCCCCACGCGTCGTCGGCGGATCGTGTTCGGTTGGTATGGGGGCAAATTCAGCCATTTAGATTGGCTTCTCCCCTTATTACCCCGCGCTCATCACTATTGCGAACCCTTTTCGGGATCAGCCGCAGTTCTCTTGAACCGCGAGCCGCCCTCCCCAGTGGAAACCTACAACGATATTGATGGGGACGTGGTGAATTTCTTTCGGATGTTGCGAGACCACCACGACGACCTAATCAGCTCGATTGCCCTGACCCCATTTTCGCGTGAGGAGTTTCACCAGGCTATCAGCGGCAGTGTGCAGGGCATCAGCGACATAGAACGGGCCCGCCGCTTCTACATTCGGGCCCGTCAAGCGCGCACCGGACTGGCTCAAACCGCGACCCTTGGCCGCTGGGCCAATTGCAAGAACACCAGCCGCGCCGGAATGTCCGGAGTTGTTTCGAGATGGATCGGTGGCATAGAAGCTTTGGAAGAAATTGCCAAGAGGCTTTTGCGGGTGCAGATTGAGAATCGGCCCGCCTTGGAAATTATCCGCCTTTATGACAGCGCCGACACGCTCTTTTATTGTGATCCTCCCTACCTTCACGAGACGCGGGGCGACAGCAAAGCCTATGGCTTCGAGATGGATTTAGACCAGCACCGCGAGTTAGCCCAATCTTTTGAGAAGTGCAAGGGGAAAATTGCCCTTTCTGGATATCGTTGCGACACCATGGATACTTGGTATAAGGAGTGGCGGCGTTTTGATGCGCCCGTGAAGCAATGTCATTCGATTAAGCAACTACGACAAGAATGTCTCTGGATGAACTATTAACATGCCCGCGCTGGATTATGAAAAAGCAGCCGATATACTCGCGGAGCTATTTGCCAAGGCAGAGGATTCCTTTCAAGGGAATACCACCCCCACCGTCGAAACCGCGATACAGGACGCCGCCGACCGGCTTTTTGCTTCTTCTACGCAGTCATACCGTGAGGCTTTGATAGGGTGCGGCTTGGCGCGGATGTTAGACCGATCAATAAATATTCGTCACCCCTATATGAGCCATGGTGTGGACGCTTTCAATGGGCGCACACTTGATGAAAAGGTAGTTAATCCATTCCTGCAAGACAGGATGATTCCGTGCTCCAAGGGACCCTACCTTGCGAGTTTCCGACGCAGTGTCGATTTCACCCCTGCTACATCTGTCGGCTTGCGGGATAAGGAGGGGTACAACGCCCTTCTGGACTACGTTTCCGCTCTAGAAGCGGCAAACGAATCCGAAGCCCGGGGCCTCATTCTCTATCTACTCTATCGCTTCGTTGTGTTACGGGATGCCGCCAATATCCAGCTTTCCCGCATTAGCCGACTAAGCCTTGAACAATATCAAGCCCTGGTGGGCAGGCTTCTACAGGTGCAGAGCGGCGGTCTCATTCCGGTGCTGTTATCCGTTGCCATGCTTCACACCATCAAAGCCTGCTATGGGCTTCCATGGAAAATCGAATGGCAGGGCATCAATGTGGCCGACAAAGCGTCAGGAGTAGGAGGAGACATCACCGTAACCCAAGACGGTAACGTAATCCTGGCTATCGAAGTGACCGAGCGTCCGATTGAGAAGGCCCGCGTTGTTTCCACCTTTAATACCAAAATCGTGCGAGGCGGAATCGAGGACTATCTGTTTATCTACTCAAGCTCACTCCCGACCGACGACGCACGCCAAGCGGCCCGCACCTACTTCACCCAAGGCCACGAAATCAACTTTCTGCAAGTGGCTGAATGGATAGTGAATAACCTTGGCACCATTGGCGCCAAGTGTAGAACGATTTTTACTCAAGAGGTCCTCGCGCTATTCGGTAGGCGCGATGTCCCGGCTGTCGTCAAAATGTCCTGGAACGACATAGTTAAGGAACTTATTAGTGCCTGATTTGCCATAAATTTTCAAATTAGGGCATTATCAAAGGTTGCCGAATAGACCTGATTCGGACCAGGCGCCCCCATGTTAACGACCCGATACCTGTTGGAAGCCTTTCGAGGAGAAGGGATCACCCATGTATTCCTGGTCCCCGGGGGCTTGATTGATCCTTTTTTGCCGGCCCTGGCCTCTACCCCGGGAATAACCCCCGTGGTGGCCGCCCACGAAGGTGGCGCGGCCTGTATGGCCGATGGGTACGCCCGGGCCGGCGGGCGTTTCGGGGTCTGTTTCGCCATCGGCGGCCCCGGGGTCACCAATATGGTCACTGCGGTGGCCGCCGCCCGGACTGACTTTTCGCCGGTCATCGTCATTTCGGGCCAGGTCCCCACCGATTGGGAAGGGCGGGGGGGCTTTCAGGATTCCAGCCCCGCGGCCCTCAACGACGTGGCGGTCCTTAATCCCATTACCATTTCCTCGCTGATGGTGCAAAACCTCCACCTGGTCAATCATCACCTGCGCGCTTCTTTGACCAAGATGCTGGCGGGGTCCCAGGGGCCGGTGCATATCAGCATCCCCACCGACATCCAGCGAGGGGAGGTCCAGGCCCCCTGGGCCAAGCTGGACGAGTCGGTCTCTGCCCCCCGGTTTGTGGATCGGCACGGTATTGAACGGGCCTGGCGCCTCCTGGCGCCCCCCGACAGCTCCGCCGCGCCGGTGCGGATCGTGGCCCTGGCGGGGGCCGGGGTGGAGAAGTCCGGGGGGACCGCAGAACTGGTGGCCTTTGCCGAACGGTTTGAAATCCCCGTGGCCACAACCCTACGGGCCAAGGGGGTGTTCCCGGAGGACCACCGCTTATCCCTGGGCATCTTCGGCTATGCCGGTCACCGCCCCGCCATCGACACCATCCTGTCCGATGAGGTGGAGGTGCTCCTGGTGCTGGGCTCGGGGCTCAGCCAGCGGGACACCCTGTTCTGGGACCGGCGAATGCTGCCCAGCCGGGGCCTGATCCAGGTGGATATCGATCCCCAGGTGATCGGGCGCACCTGGCCGGCCGACGTCCCGGTGGTGGGCGACTGCGCCCGGGTGTTGCAAGTCCTGATGTCGTATGACTACCAGCTTGGCCAGGCCCTGGAAAGCACCAACGGGCCGCGCCGCACCTGGATGGAACGCATCCGGGCCGGAGGACCCCGGCACTATGAAGGAGAAAATACCGCCAGCGACGCGGATCCCCTCCATCCCGCCCGGGTGATCGCCGAGTTGCGGCGGGCGATGCCCCGGGACACGGTCCTGGTGGTGGATTCAGGGGCCCACCGGGCCTTCTGCGGCCATTACTGGGAGGCCTATGGTCCCCGGAGTTATATTTCCGCCACCAACTTGGGCCCCATGGGTTGGGCGATTCCCGCGGGGATCGGGGCCAAGGCGGCCAATCCGGCCCGGCCCCTGGTCGTGGTTACCGGGGACGGCTGCATGCTGATGCACGGCATGGAGATCCAGACCGCGGCCCGTTATGGCATCGCCGCCATCTTCCTGGTGATCAATAACGGCGCCCTGGGGAACGTCTGGCTGAGGGCCCGCAAGGAAGGCCCCGGTCCAGCAAGCCTCACCGAAATCCCGGTGCACGACTGGGCCGGGTTTGCCAGGTCCCTGGGCCTCGCAGCCGCCACCGTCCACACGCCGGAGGAACTGGCCCCGGCCTTCCGGGCGGCCCTGGCGGCGGGAGCCCCCTATCTGCTGGACGTGCGCTGCGACCGGAACTGCCCCACACCGGTAACGCCTTACAGCCTGGCCAGTCAAACCTGGGTCGATGAAGATTAATACCAAATTCGGTTTCTGCTGCAACAAACCAATTTGTTAACTTATGGATAATTAAAAGTCTTTTAACCGAAAACCGAAAACGGTATAACCCGGGGCCGATGACTTGAGGGGGGACGGCGTTTTAGGGCGGTTCGGGAACTATCCCGACAAATCCCCGTCATCCCCGGCGTAAGGACGGACCCGCGTGTCCGCCCAGGGCGCGCCCCTACAAATGCACCAGGAGCCTTGAAAAATGGCCCGCCTGCCTGACCCCACCGGGTCCTTATCTCCTTCCGCCCAAATGCTCTACGATCAGCTGATCGGCCAACGGGGCCGGATTGACGGCATGTACCGCAGCCTGCTCAATCACCCCGAACTCACCCGCCGGGTCAGCGACCTGGGGACCTTTTTGCGCTTCGGGGCCGGGGCTTTGCCCGATGCGGTGCGGGAGTTGGTGATCCTCTGGTTGGCCCGCCAGGTGGGAGCGGCCTATGAGTGGGTCAAGCATGTGCCTCCGGCCAAGGCTGCGGGCCTTACGGATACGGCGATTGCGGCGCTCCGGGCGGGCCAAACGCCACCCGACCTGGACGCGACCCAGCAGGCGGCCTTAGGGGTCGCCCGGTGCGCCCTGGAACTGCGTTCCATCCCCGAAAACCTTCAGGAGACGGTGATCGGCCTGGTGGGCATGGAGGGCCTCATCGAACTGGTAGTGTTGGTCGGCTTCTATCGCATGATCGCGGGGGTGATCTTCGCCTTCGACGTCCCGCTCCCCGAAGGTGCAGCCGCACCTTTTTGATGAGCGCCCGCAGGACAAAAAAAATAGGTCACCCGTAACATAATTATCAACCTTGCGCCGATTGTCTTTATAATAAGCCGGAAGGACAGGAGTGTCGGAGTTTTCTTTACCTCACGGCGTGCAACCAAACCATGGCATCCTGCTAAATATAGCGTTTGCCATAAATTCTTTCCGCTTGGAGGTTCTTAAATCCCCCTAAATCCCCCTTTTTCAAAGGGGGACTTTAACAGCAATTCCTTGTAGTTCCCCCCTTTTCTAAAGGGGGGTTAGGGGGGATTAGAATGATGCCGCTATCGGAAAATACTTTTGGCAAATGCTATAAGTGGACTCGATTTTTTCAAATCCCTATCTGACTCGCATGCTGACCATGGGCGCCCTGGTGCTTTTGGTGGCCTTCTTCGCCATGTCCGAAGCCTCCCTCTTTTCCCTGACCCCCCTGGATCGTTTGCGCCTTAAAGAGAAGCACCCGGCCCGGGGCGGGGTGGTGGAAGCCATCCTGTCCCGGCCCCGGCGTCTGTTGGTGACGACGATCATAGGGGTGGAGACCTGCAGCATTGTCTTTTCGGTCCTGGCCACCTCCATAGTGTTGAGCCTCTGGGGGCCCCAAGGTGAATGGGTGGTGCTCGTGGTCATGGTCCCCACCTTCCAGTTCCTGGGAGAAATCATCCCCTGGTCTTTGGCCCTGGCCTACCCCGCCCAGTTCGCCGGCCGGATGGCCCCGTTGATCCGGCCGGTGATCTTTATCTTTTCGCCTTTCCGGGTGGTCTTCTTGCAAATTAGCCGGGGGATTCTGGTGGCCCTGGGATTTCGCCCGGACCTGCCGGTGCACTCGGTGCAGCAGGAAGATTTCGTCCGGATGGTGGAGGACAGCCACCGCCGGGGCCTGATCGCCGCCATGGAGCGGGATTTTATCCAGAATTTGCTCAATTTCGGGGAACTCCGGGTGGGCCAGATCATGGTCCCCCAACCCGACATGTTCACCCTTCCCGTGGATCTGCCTTTCCCGGAGATGATCCAGGCCATCAAGGGCTCCCGGTTCTCCCGGGTGCCCATCTATGAGGAGACTCATGACCAGGTGCTGGGGGTCCTCCACGCCAAGGACATCCTGGAGTTGTGCCATCAAGCCCCCTGCGGGGGCGAGATGCCCCGGCATCTCTTGCGCCCGGCCTATTATGTCCCGGAAAACAAGCGAGCCTTTGACCTGATGAACGAACTCCAGGCCCAACACCAGCGTCAGGCCCTGGTGGTGGATGAATATGGCACCCTGGTGGGTTTGGTCACGGTGGAAGACTTGTTGGAGGAGCTCTGCGGGGAAATTCCCCAGGAGTTCGTGGAAGAGGAAGAGGTCCTGGAGGAGGTGTCCCCAGGCGTCTGGCGGGTCAAGGCGGCCGTCTCTCTGGCGGATTTTAACGAAGCGCTGGGTCTGAAGCTGCCGGCGGAGGAATTCGACACCATCGGCGGACTGGTTTTGAACCTCTTCGGCTCCCTGCCCCGGGAAGGGCGGACCATTGCTTATGACGCCGATGAGGCTGATGACGCTAATGGCAAACTCACCTTTCGGGTGCTGCGCATGAAAGGCAACCGCATCCTGGAGGTGGAAGTGCGGCGGGGGTCCCCATGATTTACGGGATCCTGCTCTTTTGCATCCCCCTGGTGATCCTGGAAGGTTTTTTCGCCGCCGCCGAGATCTCCCTGATCTCGGCCAATCGCCGCCGCCTGCGCCAACGCGCCGAAGAGGGCTGCCGGGGCGCCAAAATCGCCTTAAAACTGCTCTCCCGGCCGGAATACCTGGTGGCCACCACCCTGTTGGGGGCCTACATGTCCGCCGCCGCCAACGCCATCCTGGTGACCATGTTGCTCCTGGACCGGTTGGGCGCGGGCGGCGAGATCCTGGCCATGATCGCTTTGCCTCCCCTGCTCGTGATTTTCGGGGAGATCATCCCCAAATCCATCGGCCGGCAGCAGGCCGCGGTGCTGGCGGAGAAGCTGGCCCCGCCCCTTTATGTGGCCTCCTGGGTCATTTATCCCATCACCCTGGTGTTCGGCGGCCTGAGCCGGCTGGTGCTCATCGCGGCCGGGGTCAGGAAGACCGGGCAACTCCCCTTTATCACCCGGGAGGACCTGCGCCTGGTGGTGGCCAAGAGCGGCCCTGAAGTTGACCTGGAGCGGAAGGAGCGCATCTTTATCCACCGCATCCTGCAGTTTTCCCTGCGCACCGTCAAGGAAGTGATGGTGCCGCTGATCCGGGTGACGGCCATCCCGGACACCCTGACCGTGGGCCAGGCCCTGGAAGAATTCCGCACCTCCCGCTTTTCCCGGCTGCCGGTCTACCACCGCCGCATCGACAACCTCATCGGGGTGCTCCATGATTTCGACCTGTTGGGGGAGGACGGCCCGGACCGCCCCATGCGCGCCTTCATGCGCCCCGTCACCTACGTGCCGGAACAGAAGAAGATCGACCGGCTGCTCTCGGAGATGCAGCGTCAGGGGACCCACCTGGCGGTGGTGGTGGACGAATACGGCGGCGCGGTGGGCATTGTCACCATTGAAGACCTCCTGGAAGAGATCGTGGGGGAGATCACCGACGAATTTGACCAGGAGGTCGCTCCCTTCAAGAAACTGGGGGAGGGCCACTACCTGATCAGCGCCCGCACGGAGATCAAGTCCCTGAACGAAACCCTGCGCCTGGAGCTGCCCCCGGGGGATTACGAAACCCTGGCCGGGTTCCTGATCTCCGAGCTGGGGGACTTGCCCCGGGCCGGCGAGCAGCTGCACTACCGCAATCTCAAGTTCACCGTGCGCCAGGCCGAGGCGCGGGCCGTGAAGGAGGTTGAACTCTTTGTCGACGTTGCCCCGGAGTGAGTGCTGGGCCTTTTTTGACTGTTTTGCGGGCATCAGCGGCGATATGACCCTGGGGGCCTTGATTGACCTGGGGCTGCCGGTGGCAGAGCTGCAAGGGCTGCTCCCGGGTCTGGGGCTGGCCGGGGTCTCCCTCACGGCTCGCCGGGTGACCAAACAGCACCTCACCGGCATCAAGGTGGAGATTGAGGCCGGGGCGCCTCAGCCGGCCCGCACCTACCGGGAAATCTGCGCCCTGATCGAGGCGGCGCCCCTGAGCGCGGCGGTCAAGGCCCGGAGCTTAACCATGTTCCGCCTCCTGGGGGAGGTTGAGGCCCGGATTCACGGCCAATCGCTGGAAACGGTCCACTTCCACGAACTGGGGGCCCTGGACACCATCGTGGACGTGGTGGGAGTGGCGCACGGCTTGGAGCACCTGAAAATCTCCCGGGTCTTTTGCAGCCCCCTGCCCATGGGGTGGGGCATGATCGCCGCCGGCCATGGACGGCTGCCCAACCCGGCCCCCGCCACCCTGGAGCTCTTACAAGATCTGCCGGTTTACGGCACCGACCTGCCGGGAGAGTTGGTCACCCCCACCGGCGCGGTGATCCTGAAGGCCTGCGAGGCCAGGTGCGAACCCTGTCCCCCCATGACGCTGGCGTCCGTCGGCTACGGCGCCGGCTCACGAGATCTGCCGGGCCACCCCAATCTCCTGCGCCTCTTCCTGGGGACGCCCCTGAGTCCAGCCCCAGGCCTCCGGGAAAAGGTCTTGGTCCTGGAAACCCACCTGGACGACATGAACCCGGAGTGGTACGATCCCCTCATCAATGGCCTCTTTGCTGCCGGTGCCCTGGACGTGGCGCTGGCCCCCATTCAGATGAAAAAGAGCCGCCCCGGGGTGAGCCTCACCGTTATCGCCCCTTTGGCGGCCAAAGAAGGGCTGCTGGCCCGGTTGTTCGCCGACTCCACCACCCTGGGGGTGCGGTGCCTGGAAGTGGAGCGGGTCACGGCCCGGCGCTGGCAGGAAACCATTGAGACGCCATACGGCCCGCTTCAGGTGAAGGTGATGGAGTACGGCGGCCGCCGCCGGCTGCTGCCGGAGTACGAGGCCTGCCGCCGGATGGCCGAAGAGCAGGGGTTGCCCCTGATCGAAGTCTACCGGCTGGTCCCACGGGAATGAGGTCCGGGGAAAATCTTAAGGTTCTGAAACTTTTAGCCGATAAAATAAAATGGGGCTATCCGGTTTACTCTCCCTGCCACTATATATGGGATGAACGGAAGCCCGAACTTCCATCAGATCAGTCTGATTCGGACCCCCCCCTCCCCTGGTGGGAGGGGGTTGGGGGGAGGGGGGTGTCTGGGCAACACCCATGTCGAACCTAGCATTCCCACCCCCACCCTAACCCTCCCCCATCAAGGGGGAGGGAATAAATCGATTTGGTTATGAACTAAAGATCAATAAATATCCCTTCATGGAGTCGTTAAATAAAAAACATCATGTAGTGGGTATGGGGGTCAACCGGATACCCCCAAAACTTAAATAAAATCTCTGTCTGCCTCAGCCGGGTCACGCCGCGTGCCGGCCTCTGGGAGCCGAGGGGGCAACGATCTGCGGTTTTTTGACTTATGTGTAACTGGTTAACTGTCCAAGCAATTGATACCGAGTTGCGTTCAAAAGGCGATTTTGTGTAGCCGCAGGCTTTAGCCTGCGCCAGCACAGGCGAGACGCCTGTGCCACCGGTTTGATTTCGACTTGGTATGAATCATCCCCAGGGGGTAAAGCGATGACTACGAACCACGAGAGGCCAATGGCGAAGAGACCTATTTACCTGGCGGTGGCGCTGGCGCTGGCCTGCAGTCTGATGCCCGGGGGGCGGAGCCTCCTGGCTCAGACCCTGGCGACGCCGAATGACATGCCCATCATCTACCGGGAAATCCCGGAATATGTCTTGGCAAAGAAACGGGCGCGCTACCGGGTAAAATTAACCGGGTGCACCCTGGTCTATCAAGGCGTCAAAGGCGGTTACACCCTCACCAAAGACGGCCATGAATTCGTCATTCTCAATCAGAACCCCGCATGTCTGAAAAGGTTTGCCGGGAAAACGCTGACCGTGTCGGGCAAGACCACCGAGAGCGTGGTCCCCTGGTTCAATTCATACTGTTTGGTAATCGATAAGATCGACTGTATGCAATACAGCGGCAAGGTCGGCCCCTGGGTGATGCGGGAACCCACGGACGAGGAAATCCGCTTCTGGAATCTCCACAAACGACTCCCCCCGGCCACCCAGAACTTCATGGCCTATTTAGATCTTCCTGGTCAAGCGAACTGGGCCTCTTGGAACGGCACCCCGGCCCCCGACGAACTTAATGCTGAGCCCAGTGAACGCTATGCTCAAAACCACCGGTCTGGGCCAGCGGCGGAGGTCGAGCCTCGGTTGGCGGACCTCCAGCGTCAGTTGAGGGCCTTGGAAAAAAGGGTGGCCAGGCCGCCATACAACGGCATCTACTCAAAACCTACAGAAGAGTGGAATTCCACGGACTGGTCCTTGTATATGGATTCGCAGGGAGGCGGTTAAGGAGTTTTCATTGCGGCGGACTGCCCGGAACTTATTTTTCTCCGGTCATCTGCCACCACCACCCGGTTGCGCCCTGCCGCTTTGGCCCGGTACATGGCGTCGTCGGCCGCCCGGAGCACGTCCTGGCCGGTGGCGCCGTGCTCCGGGAACATGCCCACTCCCAAAGACACCGTGACGCTCTCCAGCACCTGGCCCCGATGCACTACCGGAACCTTCGGAAATTCTCGCCTGATTTCCTCGGCCCGTTGTTGGACGATCTCCGAAGAGGCTTCCGGCAGGATCAAGACAAATTCCTCTCCCCCATAGCGGCAGGCCACATCTTCTTTGCGCACGATCGACTCCAGGAATTTTCCCAGGGCCCGGAGCAGGTTGTCCCCCGCTTCGTGGCCAAAGGTGTCATTGAAATTCTTAAAATGGTCCAGGTCAAGCATGATAATTCCCAGGGGGGCGCCCTTGCGCCGGCTCCGGTGAACCTCCCGTTCCAGGGTCTCTTCCAGGTAACGCCGGTTAAACAGCCCGGTAAGGGCATCGTGGATCACTTGGTGGCGCAGCGTTTCTCTGAGCCGGATATTGGCCAGGGCCAGGGAGATGTGGTCACCGACGGTCACCGCCAGGGTTTTAAGCGGTTCGGCCCCATTCTGGGGTAAGTCGCTGAGGTCCTGGATATGCAGCAGGCCCAGGGTTTCGCCGTGGACCAGCAAAGGCAGACACAAGTAATTGCCCGGCTGAGGGGGGTGTACGTGCTGGCAACGCATCTCCCGACGGTGTCCACCCCCCAGGTTTTCCCGTTTGCGCCGGAGGGCCCAGCAATCAGTGGGGGGAAAGACCGGTTCTCCAACCGCGCCATCCCCCCAGGTCGAAACCGCTTCCAAGAGATTATTGGAGGGGTCCTGGACGAACAAAGCCCCTGACCTGGCCGGGAATATGGCCTGGGCATGCTGGGTAATAAGCGGGTAAGCTTCGTCAAGAGAAAGGCACGATTGCAATTTTTCCGCCATGGAGTTGATCAGGGTGAGTTCACGGTTGCGCTTCTCGGCTTCCTCCACCAAGCCCTGGAGTCTGGTATTAGCGAGACTCAACTTAACCAGGCACTTTCTGGTTTCACTCAGGTCCCGGGCCACGCACACGCTGCCAATGCTTTTCCCGACCTCATCCCGGAACAACCCGATGGACAGGCTGAAGAGGGCGATGGTTCCATCCTTTTTCCGCATGTCGATTTCATACCCCCGGACAAAACCATCCCGGCGCAATTGGAGCAGCATCTTGTCCAAAGCGTGCTTATCGGCATATAAATCAAAGGCGGTCTGGTGGGCGAGCTCCTCAGCGCTATAGCCATAGGCCTCTGCCGCCGCTTGATTCCATTTGATGAATCGGCCGTGTTCGTCCACGATGGTGGTGGGGTCGACCAAGGAGGCAATCGTATTTTCCAGAAAGGCGATGGTGGTGTTGATTTCCTCTTCCGCCTGCTTGCGGGCGGTGTTGTCCCGGACTATGGCCAGAACGCGGTCCCGGCCGTCGATGACGGCGAGCTTGAGACTCACCTCCACCCAGAAGTGCCGGCCACTTTTGTCCTTGCAGAGCCAGTCGAAGATTTGGGGTTCACCCGCGGCCGCCTTTATGATCCGGGTCAGGGCATAATCCTGGGTGTAGGGCGTCTGGCCGGAGCTGATCTGCTCCACCCGCAGATGGCGCGCCTCCCCGGCGGTGTAACCGTACATCTCCTCCATTTTGCGGTTGACATCGAGGATGGCGCCGGTGGCTGCATCGTGGACAAAGATGGCATCGTTGGCGTTGTCGAAGATGGCCCGGTAACTGGCTTCGGAGGCCTTGAGGTTTTCCTCCGCCTGCTGGCGGGCGGTGATGTCCTCGAACAGGCAATGGGTACTCAGAAACCGGCCGTGTTCGTCCCGGATGACCTTGCCGGTAAAGGAGGTGAGGATGATGACGCCGTCCTGACGCACCATCTCCCACTCGACGCCGCTGACCTCCCCCGCGGCCTTGAAGCGGGTAAAATGTTCCGTAAACAGCCTCTGGGAGGTGGGCTTCAGAAAGGCTCTGAACCACCGGCCGATCACTTCCTCCCGGGAATACCCTAAAAGGTCCAGCCAGGTCTGATTCACCTCAAGGATGCGCCCCTCTTCATCCATGGACTGGTATCCCAGAGGAGCCTTATCAAAGAGCAGATGAAATCTTTCCTCATTGCGGCGCAGGTCCTGGTTCTGCATGTCCAGTTCGATCTGGTGCAGTTGCAGATCTTGCACCAGCTTCTGGATCTCGGTCAGGGGGATTTTGCCCAGATCTGGGCCGGTTTCAGCCAGAAATTTTTCGGCCCTGACCTGCAGAACCTCATCCGGTTTGCTGCCTGGCTTCTTCCTAGGCACGAAGTATCTCCTTAAACAGCGCCGTGGTGGTGAAGCGGCGCTCAGATGATCATGGAGAAGGATGCTCAGGAGGTGGCGACCTCCCTATCTCATATTAATTTATCGGTATCTATAGATTTTTTGTTAAATAGGGGAAAATCTGGGGGCTGGGGAGCTGATAACTAAAAATTATCTCACATTCCGGTTGAGATCCGCCCGGAACTGGATTTATAGCGAATGCCAAAAGTATTTTCCGATAGCGGAATCATTCTAATCCCCCCTAACCCCCCTTTAAAAAAGGGGGTAACTATAAGGAATAGCTATTAAAGTCCCCCTTTGGAAAAGGGGGATTTAGGGGCAATACTGTTCACTTAATAATAATTCTGTGGTATCCTGTGACAACCTATAACAGGAGGACCGCAGATGGCACGGACAATTG
>JAGVPN010000226.1 GCA_020052215.1 Syntrophobacterales bacterium | reverse complement strand
TATGTGAAGAACCTGACCATCATGGCCGTCTTAACGGCCCTGGCCCTGTTGTTCTCCTTGCTGCTCAGCCGTTGGCTCGCCAGGCCGCTGGTCCAACTGTCCCAGGTTACCGCCAACCTGCCGGAGAAGCTCTCGGAAGCCCAGAATTTGGACTGGCCCGCCAGTTCCGCCCTGGAGATCAACTCGTTGATCGCCAATTCCAAGTCCATGGCC
This sequence comes from Syntrophobacterales bacterium, assembly GCA_020052215.1. Classification (GTDB taxonomy): domain Bacteria; phylum Desulfobacterota; class Desulfobaccia; order Desulfobaccales; family 0-14-0-80-60-11; genus 0-14-0-80-60-11. The sequence goes on along the minus strand of JAGVPN010000226.1, from coordinate 2,942 downwards.
CACACCCTGGAAGAGAATTTTCATAGTCTTGAGGTGCAGGCCGACGAGCTTCGGCAAGTCAACCAGGAATTAAACCGGGAAATCCAGGAACGGCAGAGGACCGAGGAGAAATTGGCAGGATCTCTGTCCTTGCAGAATGCCACCCTGGAGTCCACCAATGATGGCCTTTTGGTAATCGATCGAGACGGACGAATCAGCAGCTACAATAAAAAATTCGCCCAGATGTGGCACATTCCGGAAGCCGTCCTGGCTTCACAAATTGACGAAGCGGTCCTTACTTTTGTGCTGCCGCAGCTCAAAACACCGGAGATCTTTCTGGCCAAGGTACAAGAATTATATGAGGAACCCGAGGCGGAGAGTTATGACATCATCGAGTTTAGGGATGGCAGAATCTTTGAGCGCTTTTCCCAACCCCAGCGGCTGGGAGAGGAAGTTGTCGGCCGGGTTTGGAGTTTCCGGGATATAACCCGGCAGCGGCAGGCAGAGGGGGCCCTTCGGGATAATGAACAGTTCCTTGCCAATATTTTTGACAGCATCCAGGATGGCCTGTCAGTCTTGGATACGGATTTGAATATCATAAGAATCAATCGCGCTGTGGAGAAGTGGTTTGCGCACGCCATGCCCCTCGTGGGCAAGAAATGTTACACCGCCTTCCATGGCCGCGAGCGCCGTGTGAACCTTGCCCCAGCCTCAAAGCCATGGAAACCGGGGAGCCGAGCCACTCGATTTTTCTCAATCCCAACACCAGTTTGGGGGCGCCCATCTGGGTGGAACTCTACACCTTCCCCATGGCGGACCCGGACTCCGGGAAGATTTTTGGGGTGATCGAATACTTCCGGGACATAACGGAGCGCAAGAAAGCGCAGCAAGAACGGTTAAGGCTGGATAAATTGGAGTCCCTGGGAGTTCTGGCCGGCGGCATCGCCCACGACTTTAATAATATCCTGATGGTTATCTTGGGCAGCATCAGCCTCGCCACCCTGGTGCCGTCCGTCTCCGAAGCCCACGAGCGGCTGGCGGCGGCGGAGGCGGCCTGCGGGCAGGGCCAGAGTCTGGCGCGACAGCTCCTGACCTTCGCCAAAGGCGGGGCGCCCATCAAAAAAACCCAGGACCTGAAGGGAATCATCCAGGAGGCCGCCAGGCTGGCCTTGAGCGGTTCCCAGTCCCGGGTCGAGTTTTCTCTGCCGGAGCACCTGTGGGAGGTGGAAGTGGATCGGGGCCAGATTCACCAGGTGTTCAGCAACCTCCTCATCAATGCGGACCAGGCCATGCCCACGGGAGGCCTGATCCAGATACAGGCGGAAAATTTAGCGGAATCGGAGGCCATCCGGCTGTCTCTCCCCCCCGGGAAACATGTGGCGGTAACCCTGGCGGATCAGGGGTTGGGCATCGCCCCGGAGCACCTGGAAAGAATTTTTGACCCCTATTTCACCACCAAGCAGAAGGGCAGCGGTATAGGGCTGGCCACAGTTCATTCCATCGTCACCCAGCACGGCGGCCGGATTACGGTTGACTCTCACTTGGGGCAAGGCTCTTCCTTTCGCCTATACCTGCCGGCCATAGAGGCGACGGTGGAGGATGAGAAGCTGAGCGAAGCTATACTCCCGAAGGGACGCGGGCGCATCCTGCTGATGGATGACGAGCCCCTGGTGCGGGAGGTGGTGGGTAAGATGCTGCACGCCCTGGGCTATGAGCCGGTCTTTGCCCGAGAAGGGCGGGAAGCCTTGGAATTGTACGCCCGGGGCCAGGCCTCCGGGGAGCCCATTGCCGCGGTGATCCTGGACCTGACCATTCCCGGCGGCATGGGCGGCATGGAAGCCATCCAGCACCTGCTGGCCCAAGACCCCCAGGTGAAGGCCATAGTTTCCAGCGGCTATGGCGGGAGTTCCATCATGGCCGACTTCAAGTCTCATGGTTTCCTGGGGGTGATCGCCAAACCCTACCGGCTGCAAAAGTTGAGTAAGGTTTTACAGGAAGTTCTGAACGATAATCACTGATGTTCCTGCTACCCCTCTGGTCCGGCAGGCTTAAAATTTCGGGGAAAATTGATTTTTCAAAAAATTATGTGCTATCATGCCTCACACGAATAGCTTGGGCTTCGAGACCAGGATCGTGGTGGAAATTTGCCGCGAGCCCAGAGGGCTCAAATGCCGCTTTGAGACGGAAGCAGGTCAGCCTGCCGCATAATCTCGCATAAGGAGACTTTCATGACCCTGAGACGCACCCTTACCGGTCTGGCATTTTGTCTGATGGCATTGGCTCTGTTCATGGGCTGTGTGGAAACGGGCCCGCCCCCGGTGGTGGTGATGGAAACACCGCCGCCCTCGCCGCCGCCCCCCCAGCTTTATTTTGTGAACGTTTCCAGCCTGGCCCTCCGGGAAGGCCCCACCACCGCGGCGCCCCAGATTGGCACTTTGCAGTTCAACGATGAAGTGGAGATCCTGGAGACCAGCTCGGGCTGGGCCCGGGTGGGGGATGTGCGCCGCAGTCGGACCGGCTGGGCCTCCATGCGCTACCTGCAACCTGTGCCGGCAGACCGGCCGCGATCCGCTCCCCGGCGGCGCCCGGCGCCGGCTCCCAAGGAGCCAGACAAGCCCGCGGCGACCCCCAAGGCCATGTAATCCCGGGTTCGGTTTTCGCCTTTCAGTTAAACCACCATGGCCGTTTGGGGCCACCCCCAATCATGAAACTCGTCGTAGGGGCGGTTCGCGAACCGCCCCTACGGATGAACTTTCACGGTAAAGCGCCGGAAGTCCCAGCTTCCGGCCTGGTTTATTGCAAACGGGGGGGCGCCAGGTGCCCGCTCTCTGCCCTGCCCGGGTATCAGCCCGCGGCTTTTACGGCTGGTCCGGGATGCGCAGGATCTTCATGATCTGGCGGTGGTAGTAGGCCGACCAGTCGGCGTTGCCCATCATGCCGAAGCGGATCTTGACGGTGGTGAT
>JAGVPN010000387.1 GCA_020052215.1 Syntrophobacterales bacterium | reverse complement strand
TTTTTCTGGGTTACCGGCCTCTTGACCACCATTTCCGGGATTCAATACTTTTATCGCGGCATCAAGCAAACGAACATGTTTCAGGGCAATGGGGCCAAAGAGAACGGCAGTGGCTGAAATTATCAATCTGGCGCGCTTCCGGTCCAAGGTCGCCGCGGACCAGGGGTTTCGCTCCTGGCTGGCCCGCTTCCAGGAGCAATTCGGTCCCGACACCAGGCTTCAGGATTTGAGTCCGTCCACCCTCCTGTACCTGGCCAGCCCCGGGGAAGAAAATCTTTTCGTCTTCTTCGATCTGGTCATGGGGGCCCAGGGGCTGGGGGGATCGGTGCGCTTCCGCCTGGATGATCTGGATAATGACATCAAGATGAAGATCATGGACACCGCTTTTGCCCTGGTAGACCGGGTGCGGTTTGAAGTCATGCGCCGTCTAAGGTGGGTGCCGGCAATGCCGGAGGCGGAGGACCCCATCATCGATCTGGTGCGGCAGGCCTGGCGCCTGGGGGCCGGATTCGGCCAGAACCCACCGGTGCTGGCGCCGGAGCATCCGGATTACCCGGCCTTTGCCCGGCTCAACCCCATGGACCGGTTGGTCTTCCTGCGCCGGCTCATCCCCCGGGCGGTGACTTGCTTCCGGGAGCAGGTGGAATCAGACTCGCCGGCATAATTTTTCCCCACTCCTTTTGCCCACCACCAGCCAGTCCTTCCGGCTCTATAATACCGTTTCCGGTTTCCGGTTTTCGGTTAAAAGACTTTTATAGCGGTTGCCATAAATTCCTTCCGTTTGGAGGTTCTCAAATCCCCCTAAAGTCCCCCTTTTCCAAAGGGGGACTTTAACAGCAATTCCTTGTAGTTCCCCCCTTTTCTAAAGGGGGGTTAGGGGGGATTAGAATGCTTCCCATAACGGAAAAAACTTTTAGCAATTGCTATATTACTTGTTTGACCGCAACTCGGTATCAACCAATTTTTTTGGTGGCACAGGCGTCTCGCCTGTGCGGCGCAGTAAAGCCTGCGCCACCCTTTGATTGCAAATCGTGCAAATCGGTATCACTTATGGCAAAGATGGCGAAGCTGAAAAACTTCCCCGGCCAGCCCCTCAAATTATTCTCACCACCAGAATTCGGGGTAGCGCCGCCGGGGGGCCAGGTTGTTCACCAGCAGGGCCACCGCCAGCATGACCAGGGCGCCGGCGCCCACGGGTATCAGGGCATAGAGGTAGCCCAGGTTGGTCACCTGGGGGCCGCTGATTACCGCGATGAGGGCCGTGGCGCCGCCCGGCGGGTGGAGGGTCTTGGTGACGTGCATCACCGCGATGCTGAAGGCTACGGCCAGGGGTGCGGCCAGCCAGAGATGGGGCGCCAGCAGTTTGAAGGCGGTCACCCCGATGAGGGCCGAAATGACGTGCCCCCCCAGGAAGTTGCGGGGTTGGGCCAGGGGGCTCTTGATGGACCCGTAAATAAGCACCGCCGAGGCCCCGAGCGAGCCGATGAGCAGGAACAGGCCGGTTGCGTCCAGCCAGCCGTAATTGATATAGGCCACCGCCCCAATCCCCAGGAAGGCCCCCAGCCAGGACCAGCAGATTTCCGCCAGGCCGACTCGGGGCGGGCTCTGAGTGGTGCCGGTCATCTTCCGGAAATAAGCCCCCATCATGACGCTACTCTGCCCATGGTGGCCTTGACGATATCCCCCCGGGACACCAGGCCCAGGAGGCGGCCGTCCGGGTCGGTGACCGCCACCCGGTTGATGCTCTTTTGGGTGAGCAGGGCGGCAATGTCCCGCAGAGGGGTGTCCGGGGCCACGGTGACGGCCGGGGCGCTCATGAGGTCCCCGGCCAGGGCGGCCTTGATGGGCAGGGCCACGCAGCCTTTGGTCACCAGGCAGCCTGCCACCAGGCTCATGAAGTTTTTGGCGTCCTTAACGCCCATACGGGTCAGGAAATCCTTTTCCGAAATGACCCCCACCACCTTATTTTCCCCATCCACCACCGGCACCCCGGACACCCCCCGCCGGCCCATGGCCGCGGCCACCTCCGCCACCGGTGTGTCGGGCTTGACCGCCACCACCTCGGTGGTCATGATCTCGGCGGCGGTTACGGCCCGGCTCAGGCGCTCCAGGGCGTGTTGAAACGCCAGGCGGTAAACTTCTTTAAAGTCGCCCGGGGTGATATCCAGATACCCGGGGATGGCCCGCATGGCCTCCAGGATATCCTCCTCTGTGAAGTCTATCCCGGGGGTGGGAGCGCGCTCAGGTTGGTCGCCAGCCTCACGCATAAGAAAAGGACCCCTTGTTGCGGAAATGAACCCAACCGGCGGCAAAGTCGGGGAGGCGGAACGGCCCTCTGCCCTTGGCCGCGGCCGCGGAAGGCGGGATGCGCTTTGCTTTCCCGCCCTACGGCAATTAGCAGATCAAATCTTGATCATTACAGATAAAGACAGCAGGGGCGGGGTTAAACCCCGCCCCTACTCCTGTCTTAACTGATTCGCACCGGAGCGCTAACCATCAGCTGGCGTGCTCTTTCTTGTAAAGGGGCGACATCTCCCGCAGGGTCTGGACGATGCCCGGCATCACCCGGATCACTTTGTCGATGTCCGCCTCGGTGTTGTCGATGCCCAGGGTGAAGACCAGAGTGCCCTGGGCCAGGGCGTGGCCTAACCCGGTGCCGATGAGCACGTGGGAGGCCCGGAGCGACCCGGAGGCGCAGGCGGAACGGGTGGCCACGATGATGCCTTCCTCGTCCAGCATCATAACCAGGCTCTCGCCTTCGATGTATTCCACCGACACGGAGAAGAGATGCGGCAGGCACTGGGTGGGGTGGCCGTTGATCTTGATCTCGGGGATGCCTTCGGTCAGGCCCTTGGCCAGGCGATCTTTGAGGGCCTTAATCCGGGGCAGGCGTTCGGGCATCTCCAGCGCGGCCATCTCCGCGGCCATGCCCAGGCCCACGATGCCGATGAGGTTTTCGGCGCCGGCCCGGCGCTTATTCTCCTGGAGGCCGCCGTCGATGAGGGGCCAGATAGGCGTGCCCTTGCGGATGAAAAGGGCGCCGACCCCGGGAGGGCCGTAGAACTGGTTGGCCGCCAGGCTCAGGAGGTTCACCCCCAGTTCCTGCACATCCACCGGGATGATGCCGGTGGCGGCCACCGCGTCGGTGTGCATCGCCACCTTGCGCTGTTTGGCGATCCTGGCGATGTCGGCGATGGGTTCGATGGTGCCGATCTCGTTGTTGGCCAGCATGATGCTGATGAGAATGGTCTCGGGAGTGATGGCCTTCTCCACCTCCGCCGGGTCCACCAGGCCGTACTTATCCACGTCCAGAGAGGTGACGCGGTAGTCCAGGAGGCGGAGGGTCCGGAGAGAATTCAAGACCGACTTGTGCTCGATGTTGGAGGTGATGATGTGGCGGCCCTTCTCCCGGAGCCCGATGGCAATCCCCTTGATGGCGTGATTGACCGACTCGGTGCCGCCGGAGTTGAACACCACCTCTTTGGGTTCGGCGTTGATCAAGGCGGCCACCCGGGCCCGGGCCTGCTCCAGGGCCTGCTCAGCCGGTTGCCCTATCTGGTTGTCGGTGGAAGGGTTGCCAAAAACGGTCTCAATATGATGAATCATCGCCTCCTTCACCCGGGGGTGGAGAGGCGTGGCGGCCAGATGGTCCAGATAAATTACACCCATGTCAGCGTCCTTATCTCCCGGCTCTGGTCGTTAGTGGTCGTGATCATGGGGGATATCCTTCCCACAAAAGATGCACATGGGCGACTCTTCCTCCACCTGTTTCTGGCAGTAGGGGCAGTAGCAGCCTTCACCTTCCTGTTTGTGGTGGGGCTCCTTGTCCAGTTCGGTATCGGGCGCCTTCCCGGCCTTGCGGTCCAGGTAGTTCTTGATGGCGGAGTGCAGGGCGTCGGCCCCCAGATTGGAACAGTGGAGCTTGTTGGGGGGCAGGCCGCCCAAGGCCGCGGCCACATCCGAGTTGGTGATCTTCATGGCCTCTTGCAGGGTTTTGCCCCGGGCCATTTCGGTAATCATGCTGGAAACCGCGATGGCCGCGCCGCAGCCGAAGGTCTTGAACTTGACGTCCACCAGGCGGTCATTCTCGACTTTGATATACACATTCATCATGTCCCCGCACACGGGATTGCCGACTTCGCCCACCCCGTCGGCGCTGATGATTTCTCCCACATTGCGGGGATTCTTAAAATGATCCAGTACTATTGGGGAATATGCCATGTCCTTCTCCCATTCAAGTGATTTCCATAAAATTTTTCTCTTAATCATATATTCTAAGATTTCTCCAGAAGAGGGTCAAGGCCGAACCGCTCCCATCCCCAGTAATTCTTTGAATAAAGGCGCGTTTTCCCATCTGGAAGGCGCCGCGCCCCGCCAAGGCGGCGGCACAGCAAAATTTTGCTGGATAATGGCGGCAATCCAGGTAAAATCGTTACAGGGGAAGTGCCCTTTGCCCCGATCCAAAGGTGATTAATCCGGCGGCCCAGGCTTAACGTTCGTGAACCACCAAGGTTTCACCCCCGAGGATGAAACCCCCCCCTGCCCCACTTTTTCAAAAGGGGGTATTAAAGTCCCCCTTTAGCAAAGGGGGATTTAGGGGCAATACTGTTCACTTAATAATAATTCTGTGGTATCCTGTGACAACCTATAACAGGAGGACCGCAGATGGCACGGACAATTGC
>JAGVPN010000440.1 GCA_020052215.1 Syntrophobacterales bacterium | reverse complement strand
TGGCTTTATGATCGCAACCACCGTAGGGGCGGTTCGCGAACCGCCCCTACAATTCGGATTATTACTTGTTTGACGGCAACTTGCTATAAGTCCTGGTTTTTGCTGATAGCTGACTGCTGAACGCTGATAACTCCCTCTAGTATAAGCACAAAAACGCCGAAAAGGAAGACCAGCCGGCCGACTCTGGCGGGACTAAGAAGAGGTGGATTCGGTGAGGCTCTCGGGCGCTGAACGCCGGGGATCCACCAGGTGCAACCGCCGCATCTTGTTGAACAGGGTGGTGCGGCTGACCCCCAGGGTGCGGGCGCTGAGTTGGCGGTTCCAGCTAAAAGATTCCAGGGTTTCCAGGATGAACTGCTTCTCGGCCCGCTCCATGGCCTCTTCCAGCGTCAGGTGCTTGAAGGCTTCCCCGGAGGTCGCCGGCTGGCTTTCTCTGATATTGGCCGGCAGCGATTCGGGGACGATAAACTCCCCGGGACTCAAGATGACCGCCCGTTCCACGACATTTTCCAACTCCCGGACATTGCCCGGCCACGGATATTGGAGACAGACTTGCAGGGCGCTCTTGGAGATACCCTTGATCTCCCGGTGGTGAACCCGGTTGAACTGGCTGATGAAATGGTTCGCCAGCGGCTCAATGTCGCTCAAACGGTCTCGTAAAGGCGGAATGGTGAAAGAGACCACGTTGATGCGGTAGTACAGGTCTTCCCGGAAGTTCTGCTTGGCCACCTCGTCTTGCAGCAAAGTATTGGTAGCTGTGATGATCCTGACATCCGTCTGGATAGGGACATTTCCCCCCACGGGTTCGATGATCTTTTCCTGGAGGACCCGCAGGAATTTGATCTGTAAATTGGGGGAGGCCGAGTTGATGTCGTCCAGGAAGATGGTGCCCCGGTTGGCCTCCTCGAATTTGCCCTTCTTATCCCGGATGGCGCCGGTAAAAGAGCCGCGCACGTGACCGAAAAGCTCGCTCTCCAACAGGGTCTCGGACAGCGAACCGCAGCTGATCTTGACAAAAGGCCCTTCCCGGCGGTGCGAGTGCGTGTGAATATAGTGGGCCAGCATGGACTTGCCGGTGCCGGATTCACCGGTGATCAGCACCGTGGCCATAGTGTCGGCAATGGTGTGCACCAGTCCCAGGAGCTGGTCCATTTTCCGGTCCCCGAACACCAGGGTCTCATCCAGGTTCCAGGGCTTGATCCGCTTTTTCAAGGAGTCGTAGGAAGCCTGCAGCTTCTTTTGCTCCAGGGCGTGGCTGATGGTGAGTTTGAGACGCAGATCGTCGATGGGCTTGACAATGTAGTCGTAGGCCCCCAGTTTGATGGCCTCCACGGCCCCGGCAATGTGGCCGTGGCCGGTAATGAAAATGACTGTGGTATCGGGAGAGCGGCCTTTCAACTCCTTCAATAACTCGAAGCCGTTGAGCCCGGGCATCTGGATATCCGAGAGGATCATCTGATAGTGATCGTTCTTGATCTTGGCCAGGGCGGCCTGGCCATCCAGCACCGCATCGGCGCTGAGGCCCTCCAGAATGAGCATTTCCTTGAGAGACTCGCATACCAGGGCATCGTCATCCACGACCAGAATATCTTTATTTGCCATGCAATACTCCCGATTCGGCATAGGGCAGAAGCACCCGAACGGTGGCGCCCTGCCTGGGCTGGCTTTCCACCTTTAAACTGCCATCGTAGCGCGCCAGGATCTTTTGGCAAATGGGTAATCCCAACCCCAATCCCTGGGCACCCTCTTTGGTGGAATAAAACGGCTGAAAGATGTGGTCCATCTCCTCGGGCGTGAGACCGGCGCCGTTGTCCTGAAAGGCAATCTCCATCTGGCGGTTATGAAGAGAGCACTTTATCTCCAGGCGGCCTCCCTGGGGCATGGCCTGGAGGGCATTCTTGATGAGATTGATGAACACGTAATAAAGGTCCGCCTCGGTGACGATCTTTTCGAACTCCGGGGGCGCCGAGAAATCTACCTGCACCCGCTGGTCGCTGGCCTGAAACATCATGATCTTGATGGCGTCCTGGAGCAAGTTGAGCACCGTGTCGCTGGATCGGGGCGGCCCTTTGAAAGGATTGGCCGAGAACATCAGGCTCTTGATGCTCAGGGACATCTTCTGGAGACCTTTCTGGGCCTCCGTGAGGTAGCGTTCCACGCTCCCAGGGTCCTCTTTCTTGATGATGGCCAGGGACAGGTAACGCCGGATGCCGTCCAGAGGGTTGTTCAACTCGTGGGCCACGCAGAGAGTGAGCTTGCCCATGATGGCCAGATGCTCGTAAAGTTCCAGACGCTGTTTGAGCTGTTCCGCCTCGGACACATCCTCCACCAGGAGCAATCCCCGGAGAGCGATGCGTTCATCCGGCACCGAAAACATTTTGATAGCCAGGTAACGCACCCCATTATCCTGGGGAGAAGACTTCAGGGAAAAGAATTCCCGGGGCTCCTGGCTGGCCAGGACTTGTCGGAAGGCCTGTTCCAGACTGTCCCGGTCCGTGGCGCTTAATCCCAGGCAGGAGAAGAGGTTTTGTCCCACCAGGTTCGCCTTGGCTAAACTGACCATCCGCTCCAGGGCCGGGTTGGACTGGACCACCTTGAGGTCCTGGCCCATAAACGCCATGCCCACCGGGATCTCTTTGGTGATCCAGGAGGTCAAAGACGGGATGAACACCTCCTCGGGCGCTTCCCTGGACTCCAAGACCTCCACCAGCAGCCGGCCCATCAGCCAGCCCAGGAAGAGATCCCGGGAGCCAAAGGGGTTTTTATCCTCCCGGTCGGCTAAGTTAATCACTCCCCAAAATTTATATCCCGTCAGCGGGATGACCATGAAGCTGTTGGTCTGGTAGGTGGTGCGCCGGGGCATGAGGGATAATTGCGAGTCCCGGCTCAGATCGGGGACCAGCAAAGGACGCCGGTGGGTGGCCACGTAACCCATGACCCCTTCGGCGGTGATCATGGCGCCGGTCTTGGACTCCGAATCGGGTCCTAACGCCGCCAGCCCGGAAAACTGGCCCCGGACGGCATCATAGAGGAAGATGGAACTGTTGGTCACCTTCAGCAATTTCTGGGCGGCTTCCAGGCAAATACGGCCCACCTCTTTGAGGTCTTTCTGCTGCCAGGCCTGCTCCCGCAACTCTCCCAGGATCGCAGCCTCGGGAGTGGCGGAGACTAACTCCAGGGCCTGCCAACCCAGGGACTCGGCCCCCTGGAACACCGTCTCCAAATCCCGTTGCGACCGCAACAGGCTTTGGTAATCCAGGGCCCGCTCGATGGCATGACGCAGGATTTCGGGCTGCAAGGGCTTGGGGAGGTAATCGAAGGCCCCGAGCTTCACGGCATCCACCGCGTCCTGGTAAGAGGCAAAACCGGTGAAGACAATCACCAGGGTCTCAGGATGGTGGAGACGCAGGTATTGCACTAATTCCATACCCCCCATCTGGGGCATAATCATATCGGTGAGCACCAGATCGTAGGGATGCGCCTGGATCGCCGCCAGGGCCTCCTTGCCGTTGCTGGCGGTGTTCACCAGGTAGCCGGCCGGCGACAAAATATCCTTGACCAACTCCAGGATAGCCGGTTCGTCGTCCACTATGAGAATAATCGGTTGCTTTTTCATAAACTATTGCCTACTCCTCACTTTAGGAGCAAACCGGCGCTCACCCCACCACCCCGGTCCCATATTGTTGCGTCAGGAAAGTACGGTAAGCCTGAGACCGCACCCGGTTCAACCAGTCCTCATGGCCGAGATACCAGGCGATGGTGCGCCTCAGCCCTTCCTCCAGACCCACCTGGGGACGCCATCCGAGCCGGCTGTCAATTTTGTCGATGTTCAGGGCATAACGCCAGTCGTGGCCGGGACGGTCCGGAACAAAGGTGATCAGCCGGGTAAGGTCCCCCAAATCCGGCCGCATCTCCTCCAGCAAGCCCAGCAACCGCCGCACCAGTTCCAGGTTGGGGACCTCCTGCCGGCCGCCGATATTATAGGTCTCCCCGACCCGGCCCTGCTCCAACACCTGGAGCAGCCCCTGGCAATGGTCCTCCACATAGATCCAGTCCCGGATGTTGGCCCCCTGGCCATAGATGGGAATGGGCTTACCTTCCAGGGCCTGGCTGAGGCAGAAAGGGATCAGCTTTTCCGGGAACTGGTAGGGGCCGTAATTGTTGGAACAGTTGGTGATGAGCACCGGCAACTGATAGGTGTGAAAATAGGCGCGCACCAGAAAGTCGGCGCTGGCCTTGGACGCGGCATACGGACTCCGGGGAGCGTACGGCGCCTCCTCGGTGACCGGCGGGTCAAAAGGCCCCAAAGAGCCGTACACTTCATCCGTGCTGACGTGCAAAAACCGCGGGGCCTCCGGCCCGGACGGGTTTTTCCAGGACTGGCGGGCCGCTTCCAGCAGGGTGAAGGTCCCCACCACGTTGGTGCGCACAAAGACTCCCGGGTCCAGGATCGACCGGTCCACGTGGGATTCGGCCGCAAAGTGCACCACCTTGGTGATATGATACCGGGAAAACAGGTCCTGGACCAGCTCCTGGTCGGCAACATCCCCCCTGACCAGAATATAACGGGAATCGCCTTGAAAACCGGTGAGGTTCTCAGGGTTGCCGGCGTAGGTCAGCAGGTCCAGATTGATGATCTGCGCCTCGGGCTGCCGCCGCCGCAAACTATAGAGAAAATTGGCGCCGATGAAGCCCGCGCCGCCGGTTACCAGAACCCAACTCATAGCCGGTCCCCACAGGTTTCCCAGAACTGCCGGTAGGCTGCCTGCCAGGCGGGCATGCGGTCCAGCCCCGCTACCCGGAGGAGCCGGTTTTCCAGCACCGAGTTGGCCGGCCGGGGGGCGGGACGGGGAAATTCCGCCGTGGTGCAAGGGGTTACCCGCACCGTGATGCCGGCCGTTTTGAGGATCAGGCAGGCAAATTCAAACCAGGTGGTCTCCCCCTGGCAGGTCGCATGATAGGTGCCGAAGGCCTCGGTCGCGGCCAGGGCCAGGAGTTGCGGCGCCAGGGCCAGGGCGCTGGTGGGGGTCCCCCGCTGATCGGCCACCACTTTCAGCTCCCCGTCCGGCCCGAGATGGCGGCCCCGGGCCAGAATGGCGGTAACGAAATTGGGGCCGGGCACCCCATAGAGCCAGGCCGTGCGCACGATGAAGTGGTCGGGGCACTGCTGCCGCACCCACTCTTCTCCCAGGAGCTTGCTCCGGCCATAGACCGACAGAGGCCCGGTGGCGTCCCACTCGACATATGGTCCCGGCTTAGTCCCGTCGAAGACATAGTCCGTGGACAGGTGAATCAATTTTATTCCCAGGCGCCGGCAGGCCACCGCCAGGTTCCGGGGCCCCAGGGCGTTGACCCGGAGCGCCCCATCCGGGTCCGACTCCAACTCGTCCACCCGGGTGGCCGCGGCGGCGTTGATTACCACCCTCGGGCGCTGCCGGGACAGTTCACTGAACACCGCCTGGGGGTCGGTGATGTCCAGGTCAGGCAAATCCGTGGCCACCACCTCCCAGCCCTGCCGCCCGGCGGAAAAGACCAGGGCCTGGCCCAACTGCCCCGCCGCGCCGGTAATCAAGAGCTTACTATTGTCGCGATTCATAAATTGTATGGTAAAAAACGCGCCACATCTTGAACACCAGGTAGGTTAAGTCCCCCTTTTTTAAAGGGGGATTTAGGGGGATTATTAAGCACTTATTTAATCCCCCCCTTACCTTTAGAAAAGGGGGGGAGAAAAAACCCAGATTTTAATGCCATATTCATTTTGAAGCGTCACACCAGCCACCATTCCCTTACTTCCGGCCCCTGACCTCACTCCAATCGGAAAGGGGGATCAGGGTCGTCCTCAAAACGAATCTCGTCCACCGCCTCCAGGCGCCCGGGGCCGCGGTAAAGACGGTTGGCGAAATTGCAGACAAAACCGGGGCCCTGGCCCACATTCTGATAGGCGTGCACCACCCCCGGGGGCACGATCAGCACCGCCGGGCAGGAGGCTCCCAGGTGAAAATCCTGGCGAGTCCCGAAGGTGGGACTGTCGGCCCGGTTATCCCACAGGACTACCCGAAAGTCCCCCGGCCCGGCGAAGCAGAAGAGATCGGTCTGGTCCCGGTGGGCGTGGGGACCCCGCCCTACCCCCGGTTCGGTCACCGACATATAAGCCATCACCGGGATATGCTCCGGCGCGGTTTCATCCTGGCGGAAAATTTCCGCCAGCCAGCCGCGCTGATCGGTATACACCACCAGGGGGCGGCAAATCACCCCGGGGATCTTGACTTCCAAATTGACTCCTTTCCTTTCTGCGGCGGCGCACCGGGGTAATTTTCCGTCATCTGCTCAGGGCGCCGTCACCCGGATATACCCCAGCCTGCTTCCAGGTACACCTTTGCTAACATAAGCCCATTGCCCCGATAAATCAATAAAGAAATGTTCCGCTTATTGAACTTCCCGCCCCCTGGGTAATGAAGACCCATCTTCAAGGCAGTTCCTCAGGGGCCTTCGGCCCACCCGCAAAGCATAGAAAGATGGGATTGGCTGGTGGCGCAGCCTTTCCAGGCTGCGCACTGCGCACCTTGATCATGCACAGGCGAGACGCCTGTGCCACCAAATTCTCAATAACTTTTCAAACAGGCACCGGCCTCTCCGCTGAACGCAGCACCCGCAGCCCATCCGGCTCCCGGGTGAAAAACCTCCCTCCACCCGGATTGGTCATGCCCAGGGGACCGAAGCATCGCGCCGATCAGCTGCCGACGATGTAGGTGTAAATAGCCCGGATAATGGGATCAAAAGAAGGGCTGAAAATAGCCTGGTGGGTGAGGCGCTCTGCCAGGGCCAGGGCCAGGACCAGATAGGGTCCCACCAGGAATAGCCGCGTCCTGGTCCGCTCTTCCATCTGGGGCATCAATTCGGAGATCAGATATCCCATGGCCATGGGCGGCACCGGGATCAGATTATAGACGGCCGTGGTGAGGTTTACCCCGACGACCATCATAAAGACCCGGGGATTATAGTCGAACGCATTAAAAATCATCACGATGCTGCCCGCAATGCTGGCCAAAAGCAGATTCGCCAACGGCCCCGCCGCCCGGCTCAACGCCATGTAGAGCCGGGGATGCTCGAATTTACTGCGGTCGATATCAAAGATCCGGGGCCAGCCGAAGCCCCCGATCAAAAAGCAGATCGACCCCAGGACCCCCAGGTGCAGGAAGGCGTTAAAATGGAGGCGATCCCTGGCCCCCGGACGGCTGTCCCCCAAAAAATTGGACATAAAGGCCTGGGCCTCGGCATTGAGGGTGACGGTCACCAGCACCGACACGGCAAAAGCCACCGCCATATCGATGGTGAGGGTAGCGGGGTCGAGCAAAAAAGGCACCGGCCAGGCACTTGCAGTGGGCATCAGAATTTCCTTGATCTTTTTATTCAGAAAATGGCTTAAAGCCGCCCTTGATATAATAAACGTTTTCCTGGTTGGCGGGTGACACTTTCTTACGGAGAGAGAAAAATTCCTTCCCAATAGAGAGAAGGCAGGGGGGGGGTTGCCACCCTGCCTTCTCCAGATAGCTTGGTTTTTCCGTCCCTCACTTAACCGCCTGAACCCTTAAGGTTAAGCGGGGTGAGGCATGGAGATTTATTCGGTGCCGTGCATGGGCCGCTTGGTCACCCGGGAGACCACCACTGCGACGATCAGCACGATGGCCGACAGGATGAAGGCCCAGGTCAGGGTGCCGGTGATGTCCTTGATGGTGCCGGCCAGCCGGGTCATGAAGAAGCCCAGACCCCAGCCGATGAACACCAGGCCGTAGTTCATGCCCAGGTTTTTGGGGCCGAAGAAGTCCGC
>JAGVPN010000421.1 GCA_020052215.1 Syntrophobacterales bacterium | reverse complement strand
TGCCTTGGGAAATCACTCTCCAAAACTGAAAATACTTTTCTGAGAGCAACCTGGTATAAGACCCCACATCTTCAGGCCCGCCAGCCGCGCCAGGCAGGAGTCCGGTAACCTGAGGCAGCCGAGAGATTCCCGGGGCGAGTCTCCTCCCCCCAGACCCGGCGCCGGTCACTCCTGGGCCGCACCGGCTCGCTGGGCCTTGGCCTCAACCTTGGTGGTGAATTTCGCCGCGTCGATCACGAAGCGTACGTGGTGCCCCTGGGAGATCCGGTCCATCCCGTCGTCGGCCTCCAGGGCGAAGGTGAGCTTGCGCCCCTCAACTTGGGTAAGGGTCCCCCGGACCGTGACCACCAGCCCCGGCGGGGTGGCGGCGGTGTGGTCCAGATCCACGTGGATGCCCACGGTCTGCTCCCGGGGCCAGTCGAGGTGGGGGTTAATGGCCTGGATGCAAGCCCATTCGAAAAGCCCCACCATGTACCCGGTGGCCAACACCCGGGGCATGAGCTGGAACTCCGGGGACTCGGGATAGAGGTGGGGCACCGTCTTGGTGTCCGGCACCTGAAACTGAAATTCGAACTTGAGGCCGGGCTGTAAGGAGTCTTTCATGTTGCACCTCCGGGAGAATTTCCTTTGCCTTGCTGATGATTTTCTGATAATTACGTCAATAAGTAAAATTAATTATAATTATAATATAGATTAGGTAATCTTATGGAATGGCAGCAACTCCTGGGCTTTTATCAGGTGGCGAAACTGGGGAGCTTCACCAAAGCGGCGGAGGCCACCTTTCGGACCCAGTCGGCCCTGAGCCAGCAGGTCAAGGCCCTGGAGGACGAACTGGAGACCCAACTCCTGGAGCGCCTGGGCAAACGCCGCCTCAAGCTCACGGTCCCGGGAGAAAAGCTCCTGGTCTTTGCCCAGGGGCTCCTGGCCCAATGGGACCGCCTCCAGGCAGAGCTCCAGGACCTTAAGGGGCGCCCCCAGGGGCCCTTGAGCCTGGCGGCCCCCTTCACCACCCTCTATCACCTATTGCCCGAGACCCTCCTGGCCTACCTCCGGCAGTTTCCCCAGGTGGAGTTGACCCTCCTGGACCGCGACCAGGCCTCCGTCTTGGCCCTGGTGAAAGCCGGCGATATTGACTTTGGCCTGGCCCTGGAATCATTGGTTCCCCGGGACCTGACGGCCTGGCGCTGGCAGCCGGTGGACACCGTCCTGCTGGCCCCGGTGGGCCACCCCCTGACCCGGGGGCGCCGGGTCACCTGGCGGCAGATCGCCGACTATCCCCTGATTGTGCCGCCCCGGGGCCACGACTCAAGCCACCGGCGCCTCCTGGAAGAGCAGTTCCGCAAATTGGGCCTGTCCTTTCGCATCATCATGGAATCATCCAACGTGGAACTGAGCGCCCGCTACGTGGAAACTGGCCTGGGCCTGGCCTTCGCCACCCTGGCCCGGGGCCTGCCTATACGGCCGCCGCTCAATCTGGCCTTCCTACCCCTGGGCCACTACTTCAAGCCGGACCACCTGGCCCTGGTCATGCGCCGGGACAAGGGGCTCACCCCGTACAAGCAGGCCTTTATTAATCTCCTGTTCGGGGATACAATACTTCCCCAATAGCCCATGCATAGTAACTGGAGAGGGTTGCCAAAAGCCTTTGGGATCGTGCTCCTGGCCTTGATGCTCCTGATCGGGGTGCTGCTGATCGGGGTGCTGCTGATGGTTACGCCCGAATGGTTGAGGTTCGGCTGAGCCGGGTGTGAACCTCCGCCTTGCCGGGGGATAGATTACCGGTCGGCGCCGGGTCTGGGTTCTCAGGGTGTGATTCCCATGATGTACCTGGTCATGGATAATCCGGTAGGCTCAAAAAAATTGTTTTGAAGGATTTTTTCGGCTATATTTCCTCCCACGAATGAGAAGAAAGCGTGCGATTGGCTAGATATCATCTTGTTTTAACCATACAAAAAGGTTAATCCGTTATTTGGAGACAGGGTGGACAGGTTGCCGCCTGATCTCGGTCTGAATGGAGTTTTCCCCCGAATTGGCAGACCGGGCACCAAACCCAAAGGATGGGGCTAAAATGAATGCATTGACCCTGGTTTTCGTGGCATTATGCGTATTTACCCTAGGTTACCGGTTTTACGGTTTGTTCATCGCCAGAAAGGTCTTGGAACTAAAGGTCGAAAGGCTGACGCCGGCCGTCAAACTGGCCGATGGCCACGATTATGTGAAGACCAATAAATATGTCCTGTTCGGGCACCATTTCGCGGCCATTGCCGCGGCGGGACCGCTCTTAGGGCCGGTCCTGGCCGCGCAGTTTGGGTATCTGCCCGGGGCCCTGTGGATCATCTTCGGCGCGGTCATTGCCGGGGCCGTGCATGACATGGTCATCCTCTTCGCCTCGGTGCGGCATAAGGGGCAAAGCCTGGCGAACATTGCCTCGAAGGAAATCAACTCTACCATCGGCGGCGTGGCGTCCGTGGCCGTCCTGTTCATTCTGGTCCTCACCCTGGCGGGCCTGTCCATTGCGGTGGTTAACGCCATGTTCTCCAGCCCCTGGGCCACCTTCACGATTTTCTGCACCATGCCGATAGCAATATTGATGGGGGTTTATCTGCACGTCTGGCGGCATGATGACGTCCTGGGCGCCAGCATTATCGGCGTCGTTCTCCTGATGGCCGCGGTAATTGCCGGTCCTTATGTGGTGGCTAATCCCACCCTGGCCTCCATCTTCACCTTATCCAAAAAGCAAATATCCGTGGCTATTCCGGTGTACGGCTTTCTCGCCTCGGCCTTGCCGGTCTGGCTGTTGCTCTGCCCCCGGGATTATCTGTCCACCTATCTGAAGGTGGGAACCGTCGCCATGCTGGCCATCGGCATCGCCTTTATGCGGCCGGAATTACTGATGGAGCCGATCACCAAGTTTGTCAGCGGCGGCGGCCCGATCATTCCCGGGGCGG
Source organism: Syntrophobacterales bacterium (assembly GCA_020052215.1). Taxonomy (GTDB): domain Bacteria; phylum Desulfobacterota; class Desulfobaccia; order Desulfobaccales; family 0-14-0-80-60-11; genus 0-14-0-80-60-11. The sequence goes on along the minus strand of JAGVPN010000421.1, from coordinate 4,497 downwards.
TGTTCCCCTTTGTCTTCATCACCATCGCCTGCGGCGCCATATCGGGATTCCATGCCATCATCGGCACCGGCACCACCCCCAAGATGATCGGCAATGAACGGGATGTTTTATTCATCGGCTACGGCGGCATGTTGTTGGAAGGCTTTGTGGCGATTATGGCCCTGATCGCGGCCTGCGTGCTGGTGCCGGCCGATTATTTCGCCATCAACTCCGCGCCGGCGGTGTTTGCCAAACTCGGCATGACCCCCGTGCACCTGGCCGATCTTTCCCGGGAAGTGGGGGAAACCATTCAGGGCCGGCCGGGCGGGGCCGTCTCCCTGGCCGTGGGCATGGCGTATATTTTTGATGGTATCCCGGTTCTGAAAGGCTTCATGGCTTATTGGTATCACTTTGCCATCATGTTCGAGGCCGTTTTTATTCTCACCGCGGTTGACACCGGGACCCGGGTCGGCAGGTTTTTTCTCCAGGAAATGGTGGGGGCGTTCATCCCCAAGTTTGCCGAAAAGAGATGGATCCCCGGCATTATCATCACCAGCGCCGTCTTCACCTTTTTCTGGGGATATCTGGTTTACACCGGCGATATCTCCACCATCTGGCCGTTGTTCGGCATGAGCAACCAACTCCTGGCCTCCAGCGCCCTCATCATCGGCACCACTATGATCATGCGGATGAACAAGGTCAAGTACGCCTGGATTACCGCGGTTCCGGGTATTCTCCTGGCCTTTATCACCATGTACGCCGGATATCTGAATGTGGCGGACAATTTTCTCCCCAAGAAGCTCTACCTGCTCGCGGCCATGTCCATCATCATTATGATTCTCATGCTCATTGTGTTTGTGGGAGCCATAAGAAAGTGGCTTGAGCTGCTGAAGATTAAAACTCCGGTTTTGGATCCATACGGCGAGCGGGTATTGGAGGTCGTGCCGGAATAGGGAGGCTGCACCGGCGCTAATCGGATAATTTGGGCGTTTCGTTTCCCCCGATCAGGAGGAGAAGATCATGTTTAAAAAGATTTTGGTTCCCTTGGATGGCTCGGACCTGGCGGCAAAAATCCTCCCCCAGGTAGAGGAGTTGGCCCAGCAGGTTAAGGCCCAGGTTATCCTGCTGGCCGTTGGTTCTTCCGATACCTGCGCCGGTGGCGGGGCGCCTCCGGAGACCATGAAGGAGGGCGCCGCATGTCCTGAACTCCCGTTAGCCAGATATCTGGAGCAAACCGCCGGCAATCTCCGGGCCCAGGGCGTGGAAGCGACTTGGGTCTATATACAGGGGAACCCTGCTAAGGAGATCGTGGCGTATGCGGCCGAAAATCATGTGGACCTCATCGCCATCGCTTCCCATGGCGGCGGCGAAATCGCCTGGATATTGGGGAGCGTGGCCCAAAAAGTTATCACGCACGCCCCGGTTTCCGTGTTGTTATGGCGGATAACGGAACCCAAACCTCCGGAGCTCAAAAGCGAGTTTTTCTATTCCATGCAGACGCCGTAATTATGATGAACTCGTAAAAAGTCATTTTCCCCTCCCCTGGTGGGAGGGGATTAAGGGGAGGGGGGAGATAACCGATGGAAGATGCTAATTATTTCACCCCCACCCCCACCTTAACCATCCATCAAGCTAACCGTTACCCACAAATCGTGAAGTGGTTGATTCAACAAGTTTTTGGTGGCACAACCTTTCTAGCCTGTGCGAGGATTTTCGCACAGCCTGGAAAGGCTGTGCCACCAGTCAGAAAAACTTGTGGGTAAAGATTAGATTTCTAAAAGAGGGCGGGGGGGATTGAATAACCGCTTGATAATCCGCCTAAATCCCCCTTCAGTACAGGGATTTACAACCTCCATTCCCAACCTTTTATCAGTTGAGAAAATATAGTTGCAGCCTAAGGCAGGTTTTGCAGAAGAATTTAGGGGTTAGGTCGCCAGGGCAGACCTCATACCAACGAGCAATCAAAAGACTATTTTTGTCCTTCTGACCACAGCGAAGAATCTCTCCTTTAAAGCCGCCGAGATTCTTCACTCCGTTGCGCTCCGTCCGTTGCGCTCCGTCCAGAATGACATGAATTTTCATGGTTTTTTGACTGCAACGTCGTATCACCTGCTCTTGATTCAGCAGAATTCTGTTTCATAACCCATAAAGTTAACCGGCCTGGTTATGCCGGGCTGATCGGGTGGCGCCTCAGGGTTGGCGTGCTTATCTTGGAAAAATAACGGCCGGCATCATTTCGCGCCACCGCCTAGGCCTGCCGACTGCATAGCCAAACATTTCAAGAAGGAGGTTTATCCATGGAATTGAAGGGTTCCCAAACCGAAAAAAACCTGCTCACCGCCTTTGCCGGGGAGTCCCAAGCCCGGAACCGCTATACTTACTATGCCGGCGCAGCCAAAAAGGCGGGGTATGAGTATATTGCCGCCATTTTCCTCGAGACCGCGGAAAATGAGAAGGAGCACGCCAAGGTCTTTTTCAAGCACCTGGGGGAAGGCACCGCCGAGATCGTGGCCGCCTATCCCTTTCACTTGGGGGACACGTTGAGCAATCTTGAGGCCGCCATCGAAGGCGAGCATTACGAATGGTCCGCCATGTACCGGGATTTTGGCGACGTCGCGGCACAGGAAGGGTTTCCGGAGATCGCCGCCTCCTTCCGGGAGATCGCCAAGGTGGAGCACTTCCATGAATCCCGGTACCAGGCCCTGGCGGCGCACGTCAAGCACGGCACGATGTTCAATCGTGACGAGGCCGTTACCTGGCACTGCCGCAACTGCGGTTACATCGTCAAGGGCAAGGAAGCCCCGGAATCCTGCCCGTCCTGCAAGCATCCCCGGGCCTACTACGAGGTGCTGGCGGAAAATTACCGGTAAGGGCTCGCCTTGCCCCGGCCAGGGCCGCTTTTCATTCCCCCCGCTGGTGCTATTTGTGATTAAATAGGATTACAGTGGTGAGGATTGCGGCCGGGCCATTTTTTTATCGACATCTGGCGGGAATTTTCGCAAGATTCACAGAATCGATGCGTCCGGGCCAGGGAGCCACGGCAGAGGGCCGCGAACCTTTTGCAAAACCTGTCTTAGGCTGCAAATATGTTCTCTCAACCAATTACAGGTTGGGAACGGCGGTTTTAAGTCCCCCTTTTTTAAAGGGGGATTTAGGGGGATTATCAATCGCATATTTAATCCCCCCTGCCCCCCTTTAGAAAAGGGGGGGTGATTCTTTCCCAACTTAAGCTTCGTCGGTTGATTCGAAATGACGCCGAATATCGGTTTTGAAGTGACTCTTAGCCCTCGTTCTTTAAGGAGAAACGCCACCTGATGCACCTGGTGTTGGCTCTTACCGTCCTGGCTTATCTGATGGGCTCCATCCCCTCGGGGCTGTTGGTGGCCCGGGCCCTGGGCGGGCCGGACCCCCGCGGCTTCGGTAGCGGCAATCTGGGGACCGCCAATGTCTACCGCCTGCTGGGCCGCAAGGCCGGGGCTCTCACCTTGCTGGGCGATGCGGCCAAAGGGGCCTTGCCGGTGGCTTTGGCCCGGCTGACCCTCACTTCCCTGGGGGCCTGGCAGGATACGGGCGTGGCCCTGGTGGCGGCTGCCGCGGTCGCCGGCCATGTCTTCCCTCTCTACCTGAGTTTCAAGGGTGGCAAAGGTGTGGCCACCACCTTCGGCGTGGTGGCGGTGCTGGCCCCCTGGGCGGCCCTCAACCTGGCGGCGGTTTATCTCCTGGCCCTGTCCCAAACCCGGACATTCTCGGTCAGCGCCCTGATCTGCGCCTGGCTGCTGCCGGTAGCCATGGGGCTGTTTGCCGATTCCAAGGCTTATCTGCTGTTGGCCGGCGCCCTTTCGGGCCTTATCCTGGTCTGTCACCGGGATAACCTGGAACGTTTCTTTAAGGGCGAAGAACCGCGTCTTTAACCGGCGCAGCCCCGGGGCGGGTTGCGGGCCGGCACGGCCCTGCCCCCCAACCCGCAATTCATCCTGAATGGAGAAGGAACATGCTGATCAAGGATTGGATGGCCAAAGACCCCGTCACCATTACCGAAGACACTTCGATGATTAAAGCCATTCATATCATGAAGGAGCGCCGATTTCGCCGGATTCCGGTGGTGGCCCAGGGGAAGCTGGTGGGCATGGTGACCGACCGGGACCTGAAAGAGGCCTCCCCCTCCAAGGCCACCAGCCTGGATGTCCATGAACTTTACTACCTTCTGGCCGAACTCCAGGTCCAGGAAATCATGAGCCGCAATCCCATCAGCGTCTCCCAGAACGACACGTTGGAACACGCGGCTCAGATCATGCTGGAGCATACCATCTCGGGCTTGCCGGTGGTGGATGAGGGGGGTGAGGTGGTGGGGATCATCACCCAGTCCGATGTGTTCCGGGCCTTCATGCACATTACCGGCATCCTCCAGGGCGGGGTGCAGTTCGCCCTGCGCCTGGAAGACCGCCCCGGCCTCATCAAGGAAGTGGTGGACCTGCTCAGGGCCCGGGGCGCCCGGTTTGTCAGCCTGCTCTCTTCCTA
>JAGVPN010000104.1 GCA_020052215.1 Syntrophobacterales bacterium | reverse complement strand
TGGGGTCCTTCACCGGGCGCAGGGCCAGGCGCTCAAACACCAGCCCCACGCAGGTCACCAGGACCACGGCGCCGGCAAAGGCCAGGGGGAGCGAGGGGGCCAGGTGGTAAATGGTGATGGCGCACAAAGCCCCCAGCATCACCATCTCGCCCTGGGCGAAGTTGATGATGGTGGTGGCATTGTAGATGATGCCGAACCCCAGGGCGATGAGGGCGTAAATCGCGCCGTTGGTCAGACCGGAAATGAGATACTGCAAAAAAGGGGCGAAGATCTCCAAGGGGAGTGAAGGGCCTCCGTGAGCAGTAGTCAGTGGCCAGTGGCCAGTAGTCAGTAAGAAGATGGAGCGCTCCCTGGGGGGAACGAATAATTGACTACTACTGGCCACTACTAAAAGTTATCCATTAAATGCTGCTGTCAGTACCCAGTCGGCAGGTTCACCGGCATGGGTGTACCCAAGGGAAGGGACTGACCACTGACTACTGACTACTGACTACTAATCAATCAGCTGAAACCCGCCTTTTTCGATCTTGACCATCACAAACGCGGCCGGAGACAAGCCGTTGTGGTCCTCGGGACTCATGTTGAAGATGCCGCTGATGCCCACGAAGTTCTTGAGGCCTTCCAGTTCGCCGCGGATTTTCTCCCGATCGTTGCCGGCCTTGGTCAGGGCCTGATTCAGCATCCGGATGGCGTCATAGGCATAGCCCCCGAAGCTGGATTCCGGCGCCTTGAATTTGGCCTGATACTTCTCGGCGTATTCCTTACACACGGCCTTCTGCGGGTCGGTGTCGGGCAGTTGCTGCCAGATCACCAGCTTGCCGGCGGGCAGGATGATGCCGTCACCCGCGTCCCCGGCCAGCTCGATGAATTTTTTGGAGGCCACGCCGTGGCTCTGGACCAGGGGCAGGGTGATCCCCAGCTGTTTCATGTTTTTGGCCACCAGGGCCGGGGCCGGGCCGGTGCCCCAACAGATCACCACCTGGGCCGGGGTGCCCCGGAGCTTGGTGAGCTGGGGGGTCATGTCCGTGTCCTTTTCCCCGAAGACCTCCTGGGCCACCACCTGGATGCCGTACTTGGGGGCCAGGGCCAGGAGTTGCTCCTTGCCCGCCACCCCGAAGCCGGTGGACACCGTAAGGATGGCCACCTGTTTGAGATTGTGCTTTTGCAAATACTGATAGATGCGGTCCGCCGCCATTTGGTCGGTTTGGGCGGTCTTGAAGACCCAGACGCGGTCTTTGGCCGGAGCGGTGATGGCGCTGCCGGCGGCGCAGGAAATCAACGGCAGCTTGGCCTTCTGGGTGATTTCCAGGGTGGTCATGGAGGTGTGGGTGAGGCTGGGGCCGATGACGGCCAGGCAATCCTTGTCCTGGGCCAGCTTGGTGGCGTGGAGACGGGCCTTGGTCACGTCGCCTTCGTCGTCATAGATGACCAGCTTCAAGGGATGCCCATTGATGCCCCCCTGGGCATTGATTGCCGCGGCCACCATCTCCAGGGAATTCCGTTCGGGCTCCCCGAGATAGGAGGCCGGCCCGCTGATGGAAAAGATGCCGCCCACCACATAGGGCGCGGTCTTGGCGTTGCCGCCGCAGCCCAAAAAGATGAGGCCCAGACCTGCCAGGGCCAACATCAGACCCACCAGAATCGTCCTGGTTTTCATAAAGCTCTCCCTCCCTAAAGATTTAAAGTCGATATACTTCCTCACCCTTATAAATGTAAATGCCTTCCTTCTGGAGCAAGTCGATGGCCTGCTCCAGGTTGTCGAAGCGGAAGATGATGACCGCGTTCTTGCCGCTGTGTTGGACAAAGGCGTACATATACTCCACGTTGACGCCGGATTGGGCCAATATCTGGAGCACCAGTCCGAGTCCGCCGGGGCGGTCCGGCACCTCCACCGCCACCACTTCGGTTTTGCCGACGGTGAAGCCCTTGTCCTTCAATATCTCCCGGGCCTTATCGTACTGGTCCACGATGAGCCGCAGGATGCCGAAATCCGTGGTGTCGGCCAGGGAGAGGGCCCGGATGTTGATCCCGGCTTCGCCCAGAACCCGGGTGACTTCCGCCAGGCGGCCGGCCTTGTTCTCCAAGAATACCGAGATTTGTTCCACTTTCATGGGGTGTTCCCCCTTAAATTTAGTCCCACAGGTTTTGATAAGTCGCCTGCTTATCCAGAGCAGCAATGGGCCGGATAATCCTTCCGGGGATTATTTGGCCTGAGGCTGCGACTGATTCCCTTGGGGCAGATATTTCATTTGAATATTTCTAGCAATCAGCGATTCAAGCTGCGGGCGGGGCGGCAACGATTTCTTCATCTCGGCGGCTATGAAATTAAGATCTTTAGATTGCGCAGTCAGCTCTTTGGCCTTCTGGTCGAAGACTAATAAATAATTTTTCAAATCAGCTACGTCCTTTTTACTGGAGATAGGACCGTGTCCAGGGATAATTTTATCGACATCCATAGCCATGATGTAATCAAGAACCTTTATCCACCCCTCAATATTTGCTTCCCCGAGAAAGGGATGAAAATCGGTGAAAAGTATGTCCCCGGTGAATAATACCTTTTCCTGAGGAAGAAAAACCAGGACGCTGCCGGTCGTATGGGATGGGCCAAGGAAGATGATTTCAATTTTGCTCTTCCCTAAATTCAGGGTTACCCGATCAGGAAAGGTAAGGGTGGGATAGGCAAGCTTGGTGCCTTTCATATCTTGATCGGAGAGTCCACTTTGCTTGGCATATTGCAGCATGCCCTCTCCGGCTTTTTGCATGTTCGCTTGGGCATTTTCATGGGCAATTATTATGGCCCCGAGTTGGGCGAATTCCGAGTTCCCTAAGGAGTGATCCAGGTGATAGTGCGTATTGATCAGAAATTTAATCGGTTTCTTCGATATTTTATTGATGTCCTTAATAAAGCGTTTGGCTTCCCGGGCGGATATTAAGGAGTCAACGGCCACCAGAAAGTCTTTGCCGATAATGATACCGGCGTTGGCTCCAAAACTGTTTTTCGGAGAGGCTCCTTTGACATCTGCATAAGAATAGATGGAGCCGGTAACCTTGGTCAAACCGTCTTCAGCGTGAACCGCCTGATGGAAGAGGAAAAATAAGCAAAAAGCGAGCGCCAGAATTGGTAATTTTTTCAAAATATCACCCTGAGTAACAATCACAACTTTCCTCTCGTTCCCAAGCTCCTGCTTGGGAACGCAGATTGGCGGCAAAGCTCTGTTTTGCCGAATGGTACTGCTCACTGCTCACTGCTCACTGACTTAAAGCTGCCGCTTATCAATGACCCGCTTGGCCTTGCCTTCGCTCCGGGGGATGGATTGGGGCTCCACCAGCTTCACCTTGACGGAGACGGTGAAGTAATCCTTGATCTTCCTCTGGATGCCCTGGGCCAGGGACTGCAACTGCTTGACTTCATCGGAGAAGGTGGCTTCATCCACTTCCACCTGGACTTCCAGGGTGTCCAACTGCCCGTCCCGGTCGACGATGAGCTGGTAATGGGGCGCCACTCCCGGGGTTTCCATGAGCACGGACTCGATCTGGGAGGGGAAGACGTTGACTCCCCGGATGATCAGCATGTCGTCGCTCCGGCCCTGGAAGCGGCTGATGCGGGCGACCGTGCGGCCGCAGATGCAGGGGGCGTAATTCAGCGAGGTGAGGTCCCGGGTGCGGTAGCGCAGCAGCGGGAAGGCCTCC
>JAGVPN010000316.1 GCA_020052215.1 Syntrophobacterales bacterium | reverse complement strand
GCCACCAAGGTAACCGCGGACCTGATCGCCGCCTCACCCCGGTTAAAGGTGGTGGGCCGGGCCGGCACCGGCTTGGACAACGTGGACATCCCCGCGGCCTCGAAACGGGGCATCGTGGTGATGAACACCCCCGGGGGCAACACCATCACCACGGCGGAGCACGCCTTGTCCCTGATGATGGCCCTGGCCCGCAACATTCCCCAGGCGGCCAACTCCATGCGGGAGGGCAAGTGGGAGAAGAAGAAATTCCAGGGTACCGAACTGTTCAACAAGACCCTGGGAATCATCGGCATGGGGCGCATCGGCACTGTGGTGGCCGAGAGGGCCCTGGGCTTAAGGATGCGGGTCCTGTGCTATGACCCGTTCATCACCCAGGAATTGGCGGCCAAGATCGGGGCGGAGTCGGTCTCCCTGGACGAACTCCTGGCCCGTTCCGACTTCATCACCATCCACACCCCGAAAACCAAGGACACGGCCAGGCTCCTGGGCAAAGAAGCCTTCATGAAGATGAAGCCCGGAGTGCGCCTCATCAACTGCGCCCGGGGCGGTCTGATCGACGAGGCGGCCCTGCTTACCGCCTTGAAGGAAGGCAAAGTGGCCGGCGTCGCCCTGGACGTCTACGAGACCGAGCCGCCTAGTGCCGACTGGCCGCTGCGGGAGATGCCCAATGTCGTCTGCACCCCGCATTTGGGCGCCTCTACCGAGGAGGCCCAGGCCAATGTGGCGGTGGCCGTGTGCGAGCAGATTCTGGAACTGCTGATCTATGGGACTATCAAGAACGCGGTGAATGCCCCCTCGGTTTCCCAGGAAGCCATGGCCCAGCTGAAGCCTTATCTTACCCTGGCGGAGGCCCTGGGAGCTTTTCAGGCCCAGATCAGCGAAGGCCCCGTCACCTCCGTGGCCATTGCCTATATCGGCGAGGTGGCCAAGCTGGACACCAAGCCCTTGACCCATTCCATCCTGAAGGGCTTGCTCTCCCCGGTGGTGGGCGATGAAGTGAACTACGTCAACGCCCCCGCCATGGCGGCCTCCCGGGGTATCCACATCCGGGAAGAAAAGGCGGACGCCACGGAGGATTTCTCCACCCTGATCCGTCTGACCGTCAAGGCGGGCAATGAGGAAAACCTGGTGGCCGGGACCATCTTTGGAAAATACGAACCGCGTCTGGTGCGGATCAATAAGTTTCGGATGGAGGTCGTCCCCGAGGGACACATGCTGTTCATCTACAACACCGATCGCCCCGGGGTCATCGGCGCCATCGGCACCACCATCGGCAAGCACAATATCAACATCGCCCGGATGACCGTGGGCCAGGAGAAGGAGAGGGGGCAGAACATCATCCTGCTCACCACCGACACCCCCGTCACCCCGGAATGTCTCAGCGATGTGCTGGCCCTGGAACATGTAGCCATGGCCTATCAGTTGGAGCTTTAGAGCCGCGCAGGCCGGAGGCAGGCATGGGTGATCCCGAAGATAAAGGTTATACCGTCGAAGACCGGCGTTATCTCCACCTGAGCGAGGAAGAGAAGGCCAAACTCCGGGAGAAGGCGGGGGCCGAAGAGGGGGCCAAGGAGGCGGGGGCTGAAGAAGCCTTTCAGGAGGCTTCCCAGAAGGCGGCGGCTGAGGCCGACAAAACTTCCCAGGAATTGCCGCTTCCCGAAATCACCTTTTCTTCCCTGCTTTTTTCCTTGAGTTCCTCGGCTTTCGTCAGTCTGGGAGCTATTCCGAACCCCAACACCGGCAAGGTGGAGAAGAATCTGCCCCTGGTCAAACAGACCATCGATCTGTTGGGCCTGCTGCGGCACAAGACCCGGAACAACCTGACGGCAGAGGAAGAAACCCTCTTTGATCACCTGCTCTATGATTTGCGGATGTCGTACGTCAGGGAGGTAGGCTGATTACGGGCGCCGCCGTGGAAGCGGTTGAGGTGCGGTGCCCCGCCAAGGTCAACCTTTATCTCAGGGTGGTGGGTCGCCGCCCCGACGGTTACCATGAAGTGGTGACCGTGATGCAGCCTTTGGCCCTGGCCGATGTCTTGACCGTCACCCTGGGCGGGGAGGGTATCAGCCTGACCTGCGACCGTCCGGAGCTGCCCCAAGGGGAAGAGAACCTGGTCTGGCGAGCGGCCCGGCAGTTTCAGGAGGAGACGGGGCTTAAGCAGGGGGTGCGCCTGAGCCTCGCCAAGCAAATCCCCGTGGCCGCCGGACTGGGGGGCGGGAGCAGCGACGCCGCCGGCACCTTGCTGGCCTTGAATGATCTGGCCGGGAAGCCGCTCCCCCAGAGCCGCCTGCACCGTCTGGCCAGCCTTTTGGGGGCTGACGTGCCGTTCTTTCTGGCTCGGGAGCCGGCGGTGGGACGCGGCACCGGCACCCAACTCAGTGCCGTAACCCTTCTCCCTTACTGGTACCTGCTGGTTAACCCCGGGGTGCCCTTATCCACCCGCTGGGTCTATGAAAACCTGGATCTTGCCGGCGGGCCGACGTTGCCGGCGAGTCAGGCCTGGGACCCGGAACACCCGGAAACCTGGGTGGGCAACGATCTGGGGAAGGTGGCGCTGAAGCGCTTTCCCGAACTGGCGCTGCTCCTGGCCGGCCTCAGCGAGGCGGGGGCGTGGTGCCAGGGTATTTCCGGGAGCGGCCCCACCCTCTTCGGCCTGTTCCGGACCCGGGAGGCGGCGCATCAGGCTGGCCTGAGGCTGCGCCGGACTTTCCGGGGCTGGCTGGCCGTCGCCCGGGGCCTCACCGGCCCGGAACCCGAGACGACCTGGGAGCAATACGCATGGATGATCTAAAAGTCTTTACCGGCAATGCCAATCGGCCCCTGGCTTCAATGATCTGCCAGTATCTCCAGATCCCCTTGGGAGACGCGGCGGTGGGACGGTTTTCCGACGGGGAAATCTCGGTGGAGTTCCGGGAAAATGTCCGTGGCAAGGATGTTTACATCATTCAGCCCACCTCCATCCCCTGCAATGAACACCTGTTGGAACTGCTCATCATGATTGACGCTCTGAAGCGGGCTTCGGCCCGCTGCATCACCGCGGTGGTAACCTACTACGCCTATGCCCGCCAGGATCGGAAGACCGCGCCCCGGACCCCCATTTCCGCCAAGCTGGTGGCCGATCTCATCACCACCGCCGGCGCCAACCGGATGATTACCATGGACCTGCATACCGGGCAGATTCAGGGATTTTTCAATATTCCGGTGGACCATCTGTACGCCGCCCCGGTGACCCTGCAGTATATCCGGGAGAATTTCGCCGGCGACGTGGTGGTGGTGTCCCCTGATTCCGGCGGGGTGGAGCGGGCCCGGGCCTTTGCCAAGCGCCTGAACGCCTCCCTGGCGATCATCGATAAACGGCGAGACGCCTCGGGCATCAAGGCCATGACCCTGATCGGCAATGTCTGGGGCAAGGAAGCCATCATCCTGGATGACATGGTTACTACCGGGGCCACCCTGACGGTGGCGT
>JAGVPN010000422.1 GCA_020052215.1 Syntrophobacterales bacterium | reverse complement strand
GTGGAATGCGTCCTGGCCCTGGTGGCCGGCGCCCTGGCCGGGAGCATCGCCCTGGTGGGCTTCGGCCTGGACAGCCTGGTGGAGTCTTTGTCCGGCGGGGTGATGATCTATAGGTTCGCCCGGCACGAAACCATGAGCGCCGCCGAGGAAGAGCGCCTGGAACGCCGGGCCGTCAAGCTCATAGGATATACCTTCTTCGTCCTGGCGGCTTACGTGCTCTATGAATCCGTGGAGAAATTAATCTTCCAGGAGCCTCCCGCCCCCAGCCTATTGGGGATTCTCATTGCCCTGGCCTCCATGATTATCATGCCGGCATTATTTCATCTCAAATACCAGACGGGCAAATCCTTGGGCAGCGCCAGCCTCATGGCCGACTCCAAGCAGACCCTGGCCTGCGCCATGTTATCCGTGGCCCTGCTTATCGGCCTGGGGCTCAACTACTGGTTCGGCATCTGGCAGGCTGACCCCGTCATCGGCTTGGTGATCGTCGCCCTGCTGATCCGGGAGGGCTACCACACCTTCAAGGCAGAAAAACTTTGCAGCTGCGCCTCTTGCGGCTGTCCGCCCCCGTCCCCCGAGGCTTAATCCGCCCGAGGCTCCTGGGTATAGCGTTTGCCATAAATTCCTTCCGTTTGGAGGTTCTTAAATTCCCCTAAGTCCCCCTTTTTCAAAGGGGGACTTTAACAGCAATTCCTTGAAGTTCCCCCCCTTTTTAAAGGGGGGCAGGGGGGATTATAAGGATTCCCATAACGGAAAAACTTTTGGCAATTGCTATAATTGTCCCCTGCCCTGCTCCTACGAAACCCCGAAGCATATTCAGGATTCTTCCCCGGAAAAATAGGGGGATCCCCGATTGTCAGGCTAAGGCGCCTGCATTAGGGTAAGGGAAAATCCAGACCGAACCAACCGGGTGGATTATGGACTACGCGAAATATTTGAAGGGCGTCTCGGGAATCAACCCCGCCAAGCTGGCGCTGTGGGCCGCGCTGATCTTCATGGCAGTGGTCGCCGGCATGGCGGCCCTGGGTTCCGGGACGTCCTGATACCGAGCCGCAATCAAAGGGTGGCACAGGCTTTCCAGCCTGTGCTGGCGCAGGCTAACTATCCATGAATACGAGATGTTTCACCCCCGAGGATTAAAATCCCCCCTGCCCCCCTTTTCCAAAGGGGGGTTTTAAAGTCCCCCTTTAGTAAAGGGGGATTTAGGGGGATTTGAGTTTTCACGGCAAAACCTGCGGCTACCAAAACAACCCTTTGATCGCAACTCGGTATGAGAAATCGTGCGGGTTTTTTTAAGCCGTGGGCGCTTTGTCCAGACGCTGGCTGACGCCCGCCAGGAGAAGCGGCCAGGCGATGGTGGCGTCGCACAGCACCTCGGCGTACCGGCCGCCATCCTCCGGGGAGACAAATTTGCCCCAGGAGACCCCCTCCTTGAAGGTGCAGCCGCTCAAGCCCCCCCAGTGGGCCGGCTCCGGGCAGAGCCGCACTCCGCAGTGAAACCGCACTTCCGGCAGATCCAGGTTCAGGCGGGTGTGCAGCAAATCCAGGTAGGGCGCCACCTGCTGGGCCCAGTTGCGGGGGACGCCGCCGCCCACCGTGAAGATTCCCAGTTTCGGGGCCGCCAGGGCCTTTTGGGCATAGGCGCTTAGGTCCAGGAAGGGGTTGAATTTCAGGGAAACCGACCCCAGGGCCTCGGCAATGGGCTTACCCTCCGCCAAGGCCCGCCGCACCATGAACCCCGCCAGGTCCAGGCCCAATTCCGAATCGGTGAAGGCCGGGATGAACACCGGCACCCCCTTCAGATAGGCGGAGCGCAAGATTCCGGGGCTGTCGCTCTGCTCCGCCAGGTGCTTGCCCAACTCCCGGCATAGACTGGCGGAAGACCAGGTCTCCCCCAAATCCAACCCCTCCAACACGGTGCGAAACACGTCTTCGGCATAATCCAGGTTGGCTTCCATCTCCAAAGTGTCATAAATGCGGTTGTAGCCCTGCTGAAAGAGCTGCCGGTCCGAAACCTGCTCCGGGTACTTATAGTGCACCCGGCCCAGGGTCTCGATGAAGCCGTGGGCGATGAGTGCCCCGGTGGTAATGATAATCTTCAGCCAGCCCCGGTCGATCATTTCGCAGATCAACAACCCCATCTTGGCGACGCTCATGGCCCCGGAAAAGGTGCCGACGATGGCGCACTCCGGGTCCCGCACCATCTGGGTCAAGACCTCGGCGGCCTCTCCCAGACTGCGGCCGCCGAAGGCGGTCTTGCCCATGGCGGCCAGGAGCTCGTCAAAATCCCGGAGGCTCGTTATATCCAGGGGCTCCAACGGGGTCAAGCCGTCTTTGGCCCCGTCATGGAAATCTTCGTGTTTCCTGCGCATTTTAAGGACCTGTTTTCAGTTTTCTATTTTTGGTCTCAAAAGAATTAAGCATATTTGACTCAAATTTCTCGGCAAAATCGATTTGGACGCCAAATAGGGTTATAGGCTTATTCATACCGCGGAATTTGTGCTTATCAAGTTCAGTAAAATATTTTTTAACTGTCTCCCTATGCTTGTCATTAATAACAGAAATAGCATCGTCATGAACTTTCTTAGTGCAAATAATCTGAAATGTGTGGTCCTTAGTGCTTTCCTGAACACGATTAGATAAGTTAATAACATGACCCACGAAACCAATCATTGAAGATTCAAGGGGATATTCGGGACGGTATTTAATTTTATTAACTCCTCCCCTGTGAATTCCAATACCATAGTCAAGAGGAGAAATATATTTAAGATTCATGTCATTTTTAATATTATTATTATATTCTTCAAGTAAATTATCAACATCACTAGCTACCAAAGAGGCCACTATTAAGCTTTGTAAGCTTCTACCTTTGTCATAAAATATTGCAACAAAACCATCTCCTGTATGGTTTACAAATGTTTTGCCTTTAATACCAATCATTGTTCGGCTAGTCTTAATAGCTTTTTCTAGCGACTTAAATATATCTTCAATTACTTTAAATATTTCACCTTTATCTTGTGATGAATGATGTGAAACATGGGTAGTAAAATTTCTGATATCAAAGCAAATAATCGCACTCATTTAATAACCCCATGGTTTAAATTGTATAATTAGTAACATTCGATTATTAATATAAACAGAAAACTATCATTTCTTCCGCGATAGATAGATATACCCCAAAGCCTTATACAACAACCGCGCCGCAGTAAATTCGCTCACCGTCTGCCCCGGGATGGGGGCCAGTTCCACCAGGTCCAGGCCGATGATGGGGCCCCGTTGGGCCAGGGTTTCCATGATGTTCAGTACCTGGCCGTACGACAAACCGCCCGGTTCCGGGGTGCCCACTGCGGGCATGATGCCGGGGTCCAGGGCGTCTAAGTCGATGGACAGATACACCGGCCCCGAGATGCCTTGGAGGTGTGAAAGGGCCTTGTCCCAGCCCGCCGGCGTGTGAAGCTCACGGGCCTTGAACACGGTGAGGCGCGGCGCTACCCGCAGGAGTTGGTACTGGTCCTGGGAATAGCTGCGCACCCCCAGCAGGGTGAGGGGGCGCCCCAGTTCATAGGCCCGGCGCATGACGCAGGCATGGGAGAGTTTGCTGCCGTCGTAGCTCTCCCTGAGGTCGGCGTGGGCGTCCAGGGCCACCACGGTCAGGTCCGGGTAGCGGGTCTGCATGGCCTGGAGCAGGGCCACGGTGATGGTGTGTTCGCCTCCCAGGGCGCAGATGAGCTTCCCCTGGGCGATCCAGGGCTGGACGATGCGCTTGATTTTCTCCACCATGGCCTGGGGGCCGGAGACCTCGGCCAAGATGGGGGCGGCGGTGGCCAGGCGAATGGCAGCCGACGGGTCCCAGTCATAGGTTTCGTCCCACAACTCCACCTGGCGCGAGGCGGCCAGGATCGCCTCCGGGCCTCCCCGGGTCCCCGCCCCATAGGTGGTGGTGGCTTCATAAGGAATGGGCAGAATCACCGCTTCGGCCTCTTTGACCGGCAATGATCTCAGGTCCAGGAAGTTTAACCAGGCCATCTCAGGTTTCCTCCGGCGGGACTATTTTCAGCTCCATTTCCTTGAGGCGCCGGTACAGGGTGGCCAGGCCGATGCCCAGGAGGCGGGCGGCCAGTTCCTTGTCGCCCCCGGTCTTTCTCAAAGTCTGAAGGATGGCCTGGCGCTCGATCTCATCCATGGAAGACCCCACCGGCAGGACAATCTTGTCGTCTGCCGGGGAATGCCGGCGGATTTCGTCCGGCAGGTCCTCGAATTCCACCATGTTGCTGGCGCACAGGGCCACCGCCCGCTCCACCACGTTCTGGAGCTCCCGGATGTTGCCGGGCCAGTAATAACTTTTCAAGGCCTCCACGACTTCCGGTCTGAACCCCATGGGGGGGCGGTCGTTTTCCAGGCAGAACTTGTCGAGGAAGTGGAGGGCCAGCAGGGGAATGTCCTCCACCCGGTCCCGGAGGGGCGGGATGACCAGGTGGATGACGTTCAGGCGATAGAATAAATCCTTGCGGAAGCGGCCCTTGGCCACCTCCTCTTCCAGGTCCCGGTTGGTAGCGGCGATCACCCGGACGTCCGTCTTCAGGGTCTGGGTCCCCCCCACCCTTTCAAATTCCCCCTCCTGAAGCACCCGCAACAGCTTTACCTGGGTGGACGGCGGTATCTCGCTGATTTCGTCCAAAAAGATGGTGCCCCCGTCGGCCAGTTCGAAGCGGCCCTTGCGCTGTTGAATGGCCCCGGTGAAGGAGCCTTTTTCGTGTCCGAAGAGCTCCGATTCGATGAGCCCTTCCGGCAGGGCGCCGCAGTTGAGTTTGACCAGGGCCTTGGGCCGCCGGGGGCTCTGGTGGTGAATGGCTTCGGCGATGAGTTCCTTGCCCACCCCGGACTCCCCTTCGATAAACACGGTGCTCTTCATAGGCGCCACCTGGCTGATCAGGTGGAGGACCTTGAGGATAGCCGGCCCCCGGCCGATGAGGCGGCCGGTGGGGCCCCGGTCCTGCAGGGCTTCCCGCAGCCGCTGGTTTTCCACCAGGAGTTGCTGGGTCTCCAGGGCCTTGCTCACCACCTTGCGCAGGTCCCCCATGCGGAAGTCCTTGGTGACGAAATCGTAAATCCCCCGCTTCAGGGCGGATACGGCTTCGTCCACGGTGGCGGCGCCGGAGATCATGATGGCAATGGCTTCAGGCCGCAGGATGCGTAAGGCCCCGAACAGCTCGGTGCCCTCCATGTCCGGGAGTT
>JAGVPN010000325.1 GCA_020052215.1 Syntrophobacterales bacterium | reverse complement strand
GTGGAATGGGACGACCAATCGGCATGGCTTCTCCTTTCGCTTGAAGAAGCCTACCATAAAAGAATTACTTTTAAAAGGTTTTTATGAAACATAACACTATCCCCCCTTTAGAAAAGGGGGGAACTACAAGGAATTGCTATTAAAGTCCCCCTTTGAAAAAGGGGGATTTAGGGGGATTTGAAAATCAGCAATCGGAAAGAACTTTTGGCAACCGCTATAAGTTGCGGTCAAAAAACTATGAATATTAATGTCATTCTGAACGGAGCGTAGCGGAGTGAAGAATCTCGGTGGCTTAAAAAGAGAGATTCTTCGCTGCGCTCAGAATGACAAAAATAGTCTTTTGATTGCTTATTGGTATTAGCTGATCTCCGCCTGGTAAGGTGGCGAGGTCGGCGGTTCCGCCGTAATGGTTTCTTCAGCATGTTCAGCTAACATCACCAGGTTTCGGCCGGCCTTTTTGGCCCGGTAGAGGGCGGCGTCGGCCGACCGGATAAGTTGCAAGCCGGTGTCGCCGTGGTCGGGATAAACGGCCACGCCCAAAGAGAGGGTGATGGGTTTCAGACCCTGGTAGCCCTGATGCATCTCCCTGACGGCTTGACGCAAACTTTCGGCCCGGTCCAGGGCAATGGCAACCGAGGCCCCGGACAGGATGAGCAAAAATTCTTCCCCGCCATAGCGGCAGGCGATGTCCTCCCCCCGGATATGGTTTTTGAGCAGAATTCCCAGGGCGCTCAGCAGTTCATCCCCGGCACTGTGGCCGAAGGTGTCGTTGTACTGCTTAAAATGGTCCAGATCCATCATGATCACGCCCAGGGGTATCCCCTGGCGCTTGACCCGGGTAAGCTCCCGCTCCATGGTCTCCTCCAGGTAGCGGCGGTTGAACAGGCCGGTGAGGGGGTCGCGGATGGCCTGGTTGCGCAGGGTCTCTCGGAGTCTCAAATTGGCCAGGGCCAGGGCCAAATCTTCGGCCACCGTCACGGCCAACTGGTCTTTGACGGCCGCCAGTTCTGGGGTTTGCGCTTCGGTGGGGGGCGCCGGCCGGAGGTGAAACACCCCCTGGGTTTCCCCTTGGGCGATCAGGGGCACGCACAGATAGCCGCCGGGAACAGCCTCGGTCACGTGGGAGCAGCCAAGGGTCTCCTGCAGATTTTCCACCTTGTGGAGCCGGCCGCGCCGCACCGACCAGCATTCATCCGGGGCGAAGAGCGGGACCGCCAACGGGGTCTGGCCCCAACTGGCCACGGTCTCGTAGAGGTTCCGGGAATTATTGAGCATGTACAGGGCCCCCGCATCATCCGGGAAAAGCCTGGGCATAAAATACTCGATGGCCTTATAAGCTTCTTCCGAAGCCTGGCAAGCCTGGAGCATATCGGCCATTTCATTGGCCAGGCTCATGGTGCGGTTGCGCTCCTCCACCTGGGCCACCAGGGCATGCAGCTTGTCGTTGGTGGTTTGGATGGCCTCCTCCCATTGCCGGCGCTCGGTGATGTCCACATAGCTTTCCAGGAGGCGCTCTTTACCTTGCAATGCTACCTTGACCACCGTCTGCATCACCCAGAGGTTTCCCCCATCGGGCCGTTGCAGCACCCGCTCGGCATTGACCACCGTCTCCCCCAGATCAGTAACGGCGCATTTCCCATGCTCCGGCCGGCAGATGAAGCGGCTGCATTCGGAGCCGACAATCTGTTCTTTGGGGGCGCCGAACAGCCCCACAGCCACCGGGTTGGCGTCCACGATCACATGAGTTTCGGGGTCAACGATCAGCACCCCGGTCTGGACGTTATCCAGGATGGTCTGGAGGCCGCTTTCACTTTCCCTCAAGGTCTCGTCCAACCGATGCCGATGAATCGCCATGGCCAGAAGCCTGGATAGCCGTTCGCAGACCTCCTGATCCCGGGCGGTGTAATCCCGGGGGGCGTTGGCCAGGCCGATCTGCCCCACCAGCTCATCGTCGATGATGGCCGGCACCGAGAGAAAACGGTGGATAGGAAAATGCCCCGGCGGGGCGCCGGCGGCCCGGGGATCCTCCGAAGGGTGGTTGGTCAAGAGCGGCTGGCCGTGTTCCAGGACCCAGCCCCAGAGCCCGCCGAATTTATGGAATACGACGGTTTTCTCTTCAACTCCGCAAGCCTCCTGACCTACGGACGGCAACACCAGGGCCCCGGTCTGGGGACTGATGAAGCCGCAAAAAGCCCGGGGGCTGTCGGTGAGATTTTTGGCGTGTTGGGAAACTAACGAAACGATGTCCTCCAAGGGCAATGAGGTCAGCAGCGCCCGGGATAAATCGGCGATGGAGGCGTTGACCCTGGCGTCCCAGGCCAGTTCAACCTCTATCTGCTGGCGCTCGGTGACCTCATGCTGCAGTTGCTGATTGACGGTGGCCAGATCATCCAGGGCCTTTTTGATCTCACTGAGGTCCCGGGCGACGGTCACACTGCCGATGGCCTTCTGGTGGCGGTCATATAGGAGATTGATGGACAGGGCAAAGGGCGCAATGCTCCCATCCTTTTTCTTCATATGGATGTCATAGCCGCGGACCGAGCCGTCCCGGCGCAATTGGGTCAAAATTCCTTCGAGTTCATCTTTATCGGCATAAAGCTCAAAGGAAGATTCTCCTTCCAGCTCATCGAAAGAATAGCCGTATACCTTCTCAGCAGCTTTATTCCATTGGATGATCCTGCCGCGCTGGTCCACGATGCCGATGGGGTCGGCGGAGTTCGCCAGGATATTTTCCAGGTATTCTTTGGCCTCCCTGACCTCGTTTTCGGCCTGGCGGCGGGCGGTGACGTCCCGGAAACTCCAGACCCGGCCCACGATCTGGGTATCCAGATACTGGGGCTTGGAATAACGTTCAAACACGCGGCCATCTTTAAAGTCCAGCATGTCGAAGCTCTCGGCGGCTGGCTGGTCGTAAAGCTCCCTCACCCTCTGCAAGAAGCCTTGAGGATCAACCAGTTGATCCACGACATAAGCGAGGGCTCTATCATCATCCCGGGAAGCGACAATGTCCTCAGGAATGCGCCACAACTCTCTAAACTTTTGGTTGGCGCTCACTATCCGCCCTTGCCGGTTAACCACTATGAGGCCGTCGGCGGTGGACTCCAGGGTGGCCTTGTAGAGGGACAGTGATTCCTTCAGCTCGGCCTCGGCCTGCTTGCGCTCGGTAGTATCCCGGACAAACACGATCTTGCGAAGATGATCCCCATGGAGAATGTCGGCCTCAGTGCACTCCACATCCACCAGAGAACCATCTTTTCTTTGATAACGGCGGGCTGCGGCGCCGGTCTGACTATCCGGGCCTTCCCCGGCCCCCTCTTCCCCCGCTCCCAGGGGGTCCGGCATCATGACTTTGTCGATCTCCAGGTTGACGAGTTCTTCCGGGCCGTACCCCAGCCATTGGGCCATAAAGGGATTGGCGTCCTGAATCCGGCGGCTTTCCGGGTCAAATACAAACACCGCCTCGGGGGCCGCGTCAAACATGGCCCGGAAACGGGCCTCGGAGGCCATGATCCGGTTGGCCCCTTCCCGGAGGGACAGGTTGGTGCCGACAAAGACCAGGGTTAAAAACACCAGAATTAAAGCTGTGACAATGCCCATAAGGCGGTAGTGCATGACGAGGTTGAACGACTCCAAATTCACCAGGGCCCAGCCCGGGGCGATGACCGCGCCGATATTTTGCCGGGTAATTACATAGCGCTTCCCGGCAAAGTCTGCTCGGGCTTCGTCAACGAGGGGCTGGGAAAAGATGGGGGTGAAGCGGTCGGTCCCATATTGGATCAGGAAGCCGCCCGGGTCGTTGACCACTAGCGGCCACAGGCTGTGATAATCCAAGTCGGGGCGGCTGGCCACAAACACGATGCCATGGGGGTCGATGAGGAAGGCAGGATCAAATTCCCGCAGATTTTGTTGAAAACGATTCAGGGTGATCTTAAAAACCGCCACCCCGATGACCTTCCCAGTCGGGTCATTAACCGGGTGGGAGGCATAAAACCCCCGTTTTTTCGAGGTAACTCCCAGGGCGAAGTAGCGCCCGGTTTTACCTGCCAGGGCTTCCTGAAAGTAGGGCCGGAAGGCGTATTTTTGTCCCACGAAGCTATCCGGGTCGCCCCGGTTGGAGGAGGCGATGGTGGCGCCGGAGGCATCCATAAGGTAGGCCACCGAAGCCCCGAAGCGCTGTTGATACCGGTCCAGCACCGCGTTGGCCTGGGCCAGGGTCTGGGGGGAACTCGACTCCAGGGCCGGGGCGATCCAGGGGGAGCCGGACATGGACCTGACCGCTTCTTCGGCTTGCTCCAATTCGAAAGCCAGGCGTTGTATGGCGAGTTGATTGTGGGCCAGGCCATCTTTCCGCACCTGCTGCCCGGCCAGGTCGCCCAGGGATTGGGTCAGAAGCCAGCCGCCGGCCAGGATGACCGCCAGGGCCGCAACCACGACATACAGGTAGCGGGCCCGGTAGCGGTGACAGCGTTCATAGCCCTTGGATTGCGCCGCCTGAAAATAGCCCACACTCATGGCGGCGATCCACACCGCCAGCAGACCCCGCACCAACTGGACGGGCAGGCCCGTGAGGCTGGTGAAGGACTCGTAGTTTACCACCGCGGCCGGCCAGAACCCGGCCTGGGGGACCACCAAGCCGGTGGCCAGGCCGTAGAGGATGAAACCGACGCCGCCGGCCAGCAGCGAGGGGCGGCACTGGGAATCGGTCCGGCGCGCTTCGGCGAAGAGCGCCCACCCGGCTCCCAGGCTGCCCACCAGGCCCAGGAAATAGCGGCTGGTGGCGTTCAAGCCGCTCCAGCCATCCAGGGCCCCCAGGCCGGCGGCCAGGGCCAAGACGACCAAGAGCCAGCGCCCCGGCCCCCGGCCCCGCCGTTGAATCAAGCTGAGACGGCCGAATTCCACCAGGCAGAGGAAAGAGGCGGTCATGGCGGCCCACCGCAGGGCCCCAAACCACATCCCGTCCTCCCCGACCAGGGCCATCAGATCCAACCACTCGTTGGTCCCGTGGGTGAAGCCGAAGAGGGCCAGCCAAACCCAGGGCAGCCGCTGGTTGACCTCTTTGGAGAGGATGTAGGCAACCACCCCCAAACCGATAAAGGCCAGGCCGTAAAAGAAGAAGATGTAATCCATCTGTCCCTGGAAAAAGCTGGTCATGGGATCGCCCTGCTTGCGTGGGACTGGCTGGTGCGGCGACCTCGGCCTCGAGCCGGGATCTTTACCCTCCCACGCTGTTGGCGCCAATTTGGCGCCGGCCACTCAGTCAGCATCCCACCTATCCTTATGAGCATATCTTGGCAAAAATCCATCCGGAGTAAATCCGTAGATCTACTGAAAACCGTTGGCTGAGCTTCTGAGTTTAGCCCGGGAGAATTACCCAGGGCGCAACTGCGCCCGGACCTGGACCTGATGCCGAGCTGCGGTCAAAAATATACAGACGAAACGTAGGGGGACACCTAGGTGCCCCCCTACAAAAATTGTCCATTGAGCGCTAAGCCGGTATGACAAACCCAGACCCCCCAAAGAAATCTCGCCCCCCAGGTTATGTATCGGCACGAACCTTCCACCGGTTTAATTTCCGGGGTTGAGGACGGAAAAGAAGGCGGGGGAGGTGAGAGGGGCGGGGCTAAAGCCCTGGCCGGGGTCCTGGCTCAGGGTACGCACTGCGCACCTTTATCATGCACAGGCGAGACGCCTGTGCCACCGAATTCCCAATAACTTTTCAAGGCAGTTCCTCATGGGCCTGTGGCTCACCCGTAAAGCATGAAAAGCTGGTATTGACTGGTGGCACAGCCTTTCCAGGCTGTGCACGACTAACCTGCTTCCTTGACGCACTTTCCATAGGGCGGGCTGTGCCCGCCGAATGCTGGCGGCCACAGGCCGCCCTATAAAAACTGCGCCGGCACAGGCTGGAAAGCCTGTGCCACCGATTTAAAGAACTTTTCAGGTCAGAGCGTGAAAACCAGATGGAAAATATCGTGATTGTCCAAATTATTTCTATGGGGGTATTCAATTGACTCCAGTATCCACAATATGTAGTATTTTTAGTTATGGAGGATTACCCCCGGACACTCTCTGAGTTCGAAGAAAAGTTT
>JAGVPN010000370.1 GCA_020052215.1 Syntrophobacterales bacterium | reverse complement strand
TGATCCGGCCGACAGAGTTGGACCCCCTGTCCTTGGGGGAATTAGAGCTGATGCGCAATGAAATCTACGCCCGCCACGGCTGGATTTTCAGACGCCCGGATCTGCGGAATTATTTTCAAAGCCAGCCCTGGTACCGGCCCAAGAGTGATAATGCATTCTATTCCAACCGCCAGGTGGAAGCGGAGTTGACTCCGGTGGAGAGAAGAAACATCCAGATCATTGTCTCTCGGGAAAATGCCTTGAGGAGATAGGCAGTTATTCCAGGTTGCTCTCAGAGAAGTATTTTCAACTCTGGAGAATGGTTTCCCAAGGTACTAAAATCCGTAGGGCGCGTCTCACGCGCCATCCTTGGTGCGTAAGACGCACCCTTGAAGTGAAAGTCCTTTTTTGAGCGCCGATTGGTATTACCTGTTGCTCCAGGAGAATTATGTTCAAAAAAACTCTGCTCCTCCTGATTACGATTTGCTGCCTGGCCTCGACGCCAGGGGTGGGAATCCCGGAGGAATTCCGCCTGCCGCCGGGGAAAGCGTCCTTCCCGCCGGAAGTTCTGGAAAAGCTGGGCGCCCAGTTTCCGGAGAAACCATCGCTGCCCGCCGACCTGGCGGCCTTAACCGCCAGCTACCCGGGGTTCTGCCTGGGACTGGAGTTGCGTGGGGACCGGAAGCTTTACCTGATCATGAAGAATCAGGTGAAGATCCTTTACGATGACGGCCTGGTTAAGAGTTTTGACGAAAAGCTCAACCGGCCCGACTTGAAAGACATGCTGGCCCAGCTTTACCGGCCGGGCAGGGGTCAGGAGCCATTCCGCCCGGATTATGATCCCGGCCGGTTCCGGGTGGATGCCTGGTTCAAGGCCGTTTACGGAGCTTCCGCCTCGGAAGTTGGGGGCAATCTGGTCCAGGTGCCCTTTTGCGGCGTCAGGGTCATGTTCAATGCGCAAAACGGGGCGGCCAGGGCGCTGGAAAGCGTTGGCCGGGAACTTGCCGCCCTGCTGGCCAAGCGCCCGCAGTTGCGCCAGTACCTTTTTCCCCTGGGAGGCACCTTTGTCTGGCGGAACATCGCCGGCACCACCCGCCTGAGCCCGCATTCCTGGGGAACGGCCATCGACCTTAACCCCCGGCATGGAGCCTATTGGCGAGACCGCAAAAAGGCAGGTTCGGAAGTGGAGGCCATGCGCAACAACTATCCTCAGGAGATTGTCGAACTATTTGAAAAGCACGGTTTTATCTGGGGCGGCAAGTGGTCGCATTTCGATCTGATGCATTTTGAATATCGCCCGGAAATGCTGCGGAAATGGCAACTGTCCCGGGTGGCCGGGGCGGGTGGTTTGGCCAAGCCCTCCTTAGGCGCGGCAGGAGCAGGAAAATGATAAATCAAACGTAGGGCGGGCACTGCCCGCCATGTCATGGCGCGCGGTGCGCACCCTACATGACTGAAAAGTTCTTTAAATCGGTGGCGCAGGCTTTCCAGCCTGTGCCACCAGCCAAAACCACCTTTTCATAATTTACGGGTGGGCCAAAGGCCCATGAATGACTGGTCCCCTTTATGGATAACCCTCCCTCGCTCTTTGCCCCGCCGCCGCCTCTGGCCGCCCGGATACGGCCCCGGACCCTTGATGAGTTTGTGGGCCAGGCGCACCTGGTGGGCCCCGGGCGCCTGTTGTGGCGGTCCCTCAAGGCCGGCCGGCTTTTTTCCTCCATGATCTTCTGGGGTCCCCCAGGGAGCGGCAAAACCACCCTGGCCCGGGTCATGGCCTCGGCCCTGGACTGCCACTTTGTCAGCTTGAGCGCGGTGATGTCCGGGGTGGCCGACCTGAGAAGGGTGGTGGATGAGGCCCGGCGCCGCCAGCACCAGGGGTCCCGCACCGTGGTCTTGATCGATGAGATTCACCGGTTCAACAAGGCCCAGCAGGACGCCCTGCTGCCGCACGTGGAGGAGGGACTGATCACCCTGGTGGGGGCCACCACCGAAAACCCCTACTTCGAGGTCATCGGGCCGCTCTTATCCCGGGCCAAGATCTTCATCTTCGAGCCTTTGACGCCGGAGGACATCGGCGCGATCCTGGCCCGGGCCTTGGCAGATCAGGAACGGGGTTTGGGGGATCTCAGGGCCGAAATCTCCCGGGAGGCCCTGGATCACCTGGCCGAGATGGCCGGGGGGGATGCCCGCCGGGCTTTGAGCGCCCTGGAGTTGGCGGTGATGAGCACCGATCCCGGCGAGGGGGGCGTCATCCGGGTGGACCTGGCCGCGGCCAGGGAGTGCATGCCCCGGCGGGACCTGATGTACGACCGGGCGGGGGAGGCCCACTACGACACTTTGAGCGCCTTCATCAAGAGCGTCCGGGGGTCCGATGTGGACGCGGCCCTCTACTGGCTGGCCCGGATGCTGACGGCCGGGGAGGACCCCCGCCTGATCATGCGGCGGTTGCTTATCCTGGCTTCGGAAGACATCGGCCTGGCGGACCCCCGGGCCCTGGAGCAGGCCGCGGCGGCCTCCCAGGCCCTCACCTGGGTGGGCCTGCCGGAAGGGCAGTACCACCTGGCCCAGGCCACCCTGTATCTCGCCTTGGCCCCCAAGAGCAACTCCACCCAGGCCTATTTCCGGGCCAAGGCGGCCCTGGAAGACCAGGGGGCCACCCGGGTGCCGGCGCCCTTACAAGACGCCCACCGGGACAACCAGGGCCTGGGGCACGGGAAAGGGTATCTCTACCCTCACGATT
>JAGVPN010000003.1 GCA_020052215.1 Syntrophobacterales bacterium | reverse complement strand
GGCTGGACCAGGCGGACCTGCGCTCCGGCCGTTCCAGCGAACGGATTCCCTTCTTCATGCCGGATTTCACCGAAAAGTGTCACATTTTCGCGGTGGTGGCCAAGCGCAGTCACATTGCCTGCGACTGCGCGGATTTTACCGACGTCACCCTTTACCTGGAGGCGCGGCACCCGGAGGTGATCACCGGTGCGGACATCGAGGAACTGGTCTTCCGGGCTTACCGGCAGGCGCGTCTGGCGGGCCGGGAAAAAGTGCACTCCGAGGACTTCCACCAGGTGATCGACGACTTTCTGCCTCCCCACCAGCCCGAGGTCCTCCGACATATGGAGCGCCTGGCCCTGAACCAGTGCTCCTCCCGGCGCTTTGTGCCGGACCGCGTGTGGAGTTGGGCTAACAGCGGAGATGGGAAGTAATAATCATTAATGCCTCTTTTGCTATTTAATCGCAGGCTTCTATGATCCATGGGTAAAAGGAATAATCAAATATGACTGACGAAAGGCAGGATTCTTGTCCGATATGTAAACTTAAAGATTATGGTATTGGGAAAAGATCCAGCGGTGGAGATTATATATTTAATTGTCCTCGATGCAAGAATTTCATTATTACTTTTGAAGCGTTGGTTGACACCGAGAATCAAGATCCTATACCAAAGCTATCGGCTTGGATCAGGGATTTTAACGAAAAGCGCTCTGGCGTTCCGGAAATTTATCGAGAATCACTTAAAGAAATTCCAGCGAGCCTTCCTGATTATAGTCCTAGAGAAAAGCAGACCAAACTTCTTCAAAATATTGAACGTAAAACAGAATACCCAGGCAAGCCAGTTGACATCGTCTCTAAACATGACATACCTCTGGCTTGGGCATCAACCGAAGAAGAATTTCTCTATTACATTAACTCGTTAATAGAGCGTGGCTTCCTTAAGAAGCCTTTCCCTACGACGCTATCTAGTGACATGCCGTTCTCTGTTGTAATAACCGCCAATGGTTGGGATTACCTTGAAGAGCGCGAACGGCATATCGAGGAACGGACCCAAGCATTTGTGGCGATGTCGTTCTCGGAGAATTTGAAATCCATCTATGAGGGACCTATATCCCGGGCTATCACGAAAGCCGGTTATAAGCCATATCGTGTCGATGCAGAACCGCACAGCGACCGAATAGATGCGAAGATTATCTCGGAAATTAAAAATTCTCGTTTCGTAGTAGCCGATGTAACCGAACAGAAACTCGGAGTCTACTTTGAGGCGGGGTATGCGCTTGGTTTGGGTTTGCAAGTAATATGGTGCGTCAGGAAAGACGACCTGGAAAAGGTTCACTTTGATACACGCCAATACAGGCACATCGTTTGGGAAACGGAAAACGACCTCGAAACCCGGCTTTATGATTTTATCTGTGCAATCATCGGCAAGGAGAAAGAAGTCTAATGTTGCCTCGCGTAATGTAGGGGCGGGTTTTAAACCCGCCCCTACAATTATGCCTATCACCTATTCTCAGGCAAAATGAGGGAAAACCGCCATCCGAGACCAGATCATCATTGCCGGGCCTGACATAATCCTCCAGGAGGAGGCGGGCGAAGGGCAGTTGCGGGTGGCTCGCCGGGCGCCCCTGGAGGCGGTGTTGCGTTACGTGGCCCGGGTCATGCCGCCCCAACTGCCGGTGTTGCCCCCGGGCGCCCGCTGGCTCTGCCGGAAAAAAGACCTGTTCATCCTGGTGGTGGAGCATCCCCCCCAATGCCGCACCCTCAGGGTCAGCCGCGGCAAAAAAGGCGAGGACGATTACCATCCTTACCGCCTGGCCTTCCCTTACGTCATCTATGTCCTGACCTTCTACCGGGACGGTTTCGAGGAAATGAAGATGTTCTTCCGGAACAGTTCCTTGAGTTCCCCCACCGACACCCTCTATCATACCAACCTGCCCAACGTTCGGGGGGAACCGGGTCACTACGGCAGCCAGAGGGTCTGCTTGCGCTACCGCCCGGAGATGCTGGAGGGGGTGGCCCTGGCTGAGGCGGTGCCGGCGCTCCTCGAGTTCTTCTGGAGCACCGGTTTCAATCAAGATATTGCCAACAGCGCCTTCGGGCGGGCCCAGGATCGGGACCCGCGGTTTGCCAGCCTGGAAGCCTGGGAGGCGGCCAGTCGGGAAAATCCCCTTTTTCCTTTAGAAGTGGATTGGGAACCGGCTAACCGGGATTTGCCGGGCTTGTGGTCGGAATGCTTGAAGCTGCATGGCGAGACGGCTGCCCCCATCGCCACCGCCAGCGAACTGGCGGATATCCTCTACCGGCTGCCGGTGGGATACTGAAGCCGGCCGGAGGGCCGCGAACTTACGGTTTCCCCGGCGCCACCGAGTTGTTGGGCGTCGGGGCTCGAAAGCCCCCGCGGTCTTGCTGCTGCCAGGATAGCTATGTTGTGGTTGTAGCCATTGGCCTGGCCGGTATAGGGACGGGGCCCCGGCTGCGACTCTCCGACCAGCCCTTCATACCCGCTGACCTCCCGTTGGGATAACTGGGGTCAAACGAGCCGGTCATGGCCCCCGGGATTAAACATAACCCTTTTTCTTAAAGTCTACCTTGCCATGGGTTTTGAAGGTAAAGGCCACCGGCGAATCGGCTGCAAAGCATTTCAACGACGTCCCCACCAGTTTTCTCAACGCCTGCATCAGTT
>JAGVPN010000254.1 GCA_020052215.1 Syntrophobacterales bacterium | reverse complement strand
CCGAAAGGCTAATGGGGGCCCTGGAGGCCGCCGGCCTTCAGGCGCTGGCCGGCAAGGTTCAGGTTGACGCCGTCATTGCCTGGCTCCCTACCCTGGATAATCAGCCGGTGGCCTCCAGCCCGCTGATCGGCAACCCGCCTACTTCCCACGCCCCTCCGACCCTGGCCCCCTGGCGGATCACCGCCCTGCCCATGCCGGACCTGCTGGAGATCGAGGTTCTCTGCGCCGGCATGGGGAAAGAACTCCTGGCCCCGGGGGTGATTGTCGGCCAGGATTTGCGGTTCTGGATGACGGCTGGGCGCGTCGCCGGGGCATTGGTGGCCAAGCAGCAGTTTCTCCCCGGACTGCGGCAGATCAATGGCGCCTATTACGCCCGTTGGCAACCGGTTTTTTCAGGGCCGGAGGTCGGCCTGCCGGCCAAGCTGGCCCAGGCCATGCCCCAGGTGTGCCGGGCCTTAACCCGAGACGCCAAGTCCCCGCCCACCGCGCCGGCCGCGGCCGTGCTGGGCGCCTTCATTGACCAGATGGTGGATCAGCTGGTCCGGGGGACGCCGGCGGCAGCCCCGGAAGTCGCCAAGCCCCGACGTGGCCGCCCTCCGAAGCCCAAATCCGCAGCCCCATTCGACAGCCTCCACGACCAGTGGTTGTTTGCCTTGCAGTCAGCCGATGGCGTTATGGCCGGCAACAGCGCGGAACTGGCCCAGCTGGCGGCTCAGATTGACCACTGGCAGCGCCCCATCGCGGTCACCACCACCACCCCTTTCCGGCTCTGCTTCCGCCTGGAGGAGCCGGACAACGGCGAGGCGGATGGCGGTGGGCCAGGCCCCGGAAGCGCCCCGTGGCAGGTGCGCTACCTCCTCCAGGCGGTGGATGACCCCAGCCTGCTCATCCCCACGGCCGACGCCTGGAACGCCCGGGGCCGCCCTGCGTCTGTGCTCCAACGGGGCCGGTTCGATGCCCGGGAATATCTGCTGTTTTCCCTGGGCCAGAGTGCCCGCCTCTGCCCCAACATTGAGTTGAGCCTGAAAACCTCCACCCCCGCCGGTTACCAGCTGGATGCCCACGGCGCCTTCGACTTTCTGACGGAAAAGGCCATGCTCCTGGAACAGGCCGGTTTCGGGGTGATGCTCCCGGCCTGGTGGAGCCGGCTGGGTACCAAGCTCAGACCAACTGCCCGGGTGCACGTCAGGCCCCCCAAGATGCAGGGGGGCTCCGGCCTGAACCTGGACCAGATCATCCGCTTCGACTGGCAACTGGCCCTGGGAGATGACGCCCTGTCCCTGGCCGAGCTGAAGGAACTGGTCAAGCTCAAATCTCCCCTGGTGAAGGTGCGGGGACAATGGGTCCAGTTGAATGCCGAGGAGATCCGGACCGCCCTGGATTTCTGGAAGAAAAAGGCCGCGGGCCAAACCACGGTCCGGGAAATCATCCGGATGTCCCTGGGCGGGGTGCCGACGCCGGCGGCGATGAGCTTTACAGGGATCACCGCCGAAGGCTGGATCGGCGAGCTCCTGGCCCACCTGAACGGCCAGGCGGCCTTTGACGAACTGCCGCCCCCCGATGCCTTTGGCGGCACGCTCCGCCCTTATCAATTGCGCGGGTATTCCTGGTTATGCTTCTTGAGACAATGGGGCCTGGGGGCCTGTCTGGCCGATGACATGGGGTTGGGCAAGACCGTGCAGACCCTGGCCCTCATCGCCCGGGATTGGCAGTCCAACCGCCAGCCGCCGGTCTTACTGGTCTGCCCCACCTCAGTGGTGGGCAACTGGCAGAAAGAGGCGGCCCGCTTTACCCCGCAGCTGCCGGTCATGGTCCATCACGGCCTCACCCGGGCCCGGGGGAAATCTCTGGCCAAAAAAGCCGCGCAGCACGCGATGGTCATCTCCAGTTATGCCCTGCTCCATCGGGATTTCGAGATTCTCCAGGATATTCCCTGGTCCGGGGTCATCCTGGACGAAGCCCAGAACATCAAAAACCCGGAGACCAAACAGGCCAAGGCGGCCCGGGCCTTGAAGGCGGGTTACCGCCTGGCCCTCACCGGCACCCCGGTGGAGAACAACGTCGGCGACCTGTGGTCCATCATGGAATTTCTCAATGCCGGTTTTCTGGGCACCCAGAGCGAATTCAAACGCCGTTTTTTCATCCCCATCCAGGCCAACCGGGAGGTGGAAGCGGCCCAGCGGCTGCAACGCCTGACCGGGCCCTTTATCCTGCGGCGGCTCAAAACCGACCCCAAGGTCATCACCGACCTCCCGGAAAAAAATGAGATGAAGGTTTTCTGCACCCTGACCAAAGAGCAGGCCTCCCTCTACGCCGCGGTGGTGGAAGAGGCCGCCCGGGCGCTGGAAGGGGCGGATGGCATTCAGCGCAAGGGGGTGATCCTGGGGACCCTGTCCAAGCTCAAGCAGGTGTGCAACCACCCGGCCCAGTTTCTGGGGGACAATTCCCCCATTCCGGGACGCTCCGGGAAACTGGCGCGGTTGACGGAAATGCTGGCCGAAATCCTGGAAGTCAGGGACCGGGCGCTGATTTTCAGCCAATTCGCCGCAATGGGCGAAATCCTGCGCCGGCACCTGCAAGACACCTTTGGCCGGGAAGTGCTCTTCCTACACGGCGGGGTGCCCAAGAAGCGGCGCGATGAGATGGTGGACCGCTTTCAGGCCGGAGAGGAGCATTTGCCCATTTTTCTCCTGTCCCTCAAGGCCGGGGGCACCGGCTTGAACCTGACCGGGGCCAATCATGTCTTTCACTTCGACCGCTGGTGGAACCCCGCGGTGGAGAACCAGGCCACCGACCGGGCCTTTCGCATCGGCCAGACCAGAAATGTCCAGGTCCACAAATTCCTGTGCCTGGGCACCCTGGAGGAAAAAATCGACGAAATGATCCAACGCAAGCAAGAGGTGGCGGAAAACGTGGTGGGGACCGGCGAGGGCTGGTTGACGGAATTGTCCACCGCCGCCTTGAAGGAACTCATGGCCCTGCGGCAAGAGGCCTTGGGAGGATAAGATGGGCAGATGGGACTATTACCGCTATTTCCCGCCATCCACCCCCAAGGCCGCCAAGGGGGGCATCAAGGCCCAATCCAAGCGGGGCGCCTTCGGGTCCAGCTGGTGGGCCAAACGGTGGATTGCGGTGCTGGAGAGCTTCCCCATCGGCGCCCGGTTGGACCGGGGCCGCTCCTATGCCCGCCGCGGCCAGGTGTTGGACCTTACGATTGACCAAGGCGCGGTCAGCGCCAAGGTTCAGGGGTCCCGGCGCACCCCCTACCAGGTGAAGATTGGCATCCAACCCCTGCCCCGGGCCACGTGGCGCCAGGTGATGAAAACCCTGTCGGCCCAATTCGGTTATGCGGCCCAGCTGCTGGCCGGGGAGATGCCCCAGGACATCGAGGCGGCCTTTGAGGGCGCCGGGGCCTCCCTGTTTCCTGCCAGGCAGCAGGATCTCAAGACCCAGTGCTCCTGTCCGGATTGGTCCAACCCCTGCAAACACGTGGCCGCGGTGTTTTATCTCCTGGGGGAGGAATTCCATCGCGACCCGTTTCTGATCTTCAAACTCCGGGGCTTGGACCGGGCGGAATTGATGGAATTTTTGGGCGGCGCCCAGGCCGGGCGTCAGGTGGGCCAGGCCGTCGGCCACGACAAAACCGGGGGGCCGGCCCCGGAACCCCTGACTGCGGCGGCCAGCGCCTTCTGGGAGGGGGCGGACCTGCCTCTAGACCTGTTGGGCGAGGTAAGAGTGCCGCCGGTTGCCGCCGCTTTGCCCAAAAGGTTGGGGAGTTTCCCATTGTGGCGCGGCTCGACCTTCTTTCTGGAGGCCCTGGACCCTGTTTATACCAAAGCGGCCGAAACCGGCCTGGACGTCTTCCTCGGGGAACTGTCTGCAAAGAAGGACGATTGATACCAATGAGCAGTCAAAAAACTATTTTTGTCATTCTGAGCGCCGCGAAGAATCTCTCTTTTTAAGCCGCCGAGATTCTTCACTCCGTTATGCCCCGTTCAGAATGACATAAATATTCATAGTTTTTTGACCGCAACTTGGTATGAGAGCTGCCGCATTGCCTTCGGTATGCTCCGGGACGCCCTCCAGGAAATGAGCCTGGCCTATTGGAGGTCTGCTTCGATGATCTCCACAATCCGCCGGGCCGCCTGGCCATCCCCGTAAGGATTGCGGGCCTGGGCCATGGTCTGGTAGCTGGCCGGGGTTTCCAGCAGTTCTTTAATCTCCTGAAAAATCTTTTCCCGATCCGTGCCCACCAGTTTCACCGTGTTGGCCCAGACCCCTTCCGGGCGCTCGGTGACGTCTCGCATGACCAGCACCGGCTTGCCCAGGGCCGGGGCCTCTTCCTGAATCCCTCCGGAATCGGTCAAAACCAGATAGCTTTGGCTCAACAGATAGACAAAGGGAGCGTATTCCAGGGGCGGCAACAGGGATAGGCGGTCTCCCGGCCCGGTTCCGGCAGCGTTACTGACGGGGAAGAGAATCTCGTTTACCGGGCGCTGCACGTGGGGATTAAGGTGGACCGGATAGACCACCAGGACATCGGGAAAAGACTCCACCACATCCCGCAAGGCCCAGCAAATGTTTTCATACCACTTCGCACTCAAATGGTAGCACAGGCTTTCCAGCCTGTGCAGGCGCAGGCTAAAGCCTGCGGCTACCAATAATTACCTTTTGATTGCAACT
>JAGVPN010000245.1 GCA_020052215.1 Syntrophobacterales bacterium | reverse complement strand
GCTGGCCGGCCCCCAGGACCGCAAATCCATCCTGGCCCGCCTGACCCCCCGGCGGGTGGTGGTCTATGGCGACCCCGGCCGCTCCGCGGCTGCCCGATCCCCCTGGCCCGTGCCCTGCCAGTTCACCCGGGAGGGGGCGGTGAGCCTCTACCTGGAAGCCTCCGGGGTAACCGCCCGGCAGTGGCGGCCGCATCCGTGATTTTTTGAGAAATTATTCAGAAGCCAAGGAGGAGGTTGTCCCTAGGTGAACGCCATCACTGCGAGACCTCTAAAAAATCATGCTGAACGGCAAAAATCAGCTTAATTTTTGACCAACCAGAAATTGTTCATTCAGTGGCACAGGCCTCTGGCCTGTGGAGAAAGTGAAGGTTTTCTGAGGATGAGTTCACCGGCTGGAAGCCGGTGCCACTGGCGCCCCTGTTGTTGGCAGGCCTCGAAAGGGAAAAAGAACGCACTTGCAGGGGCTCAATGCGGCGATGGAATTCCCCTGACAGGGCGAGGTTACACCGCCATCAAAGGCTGTTAAGCTCTTACGACTTACGAGAAGTCTTGGGGATGAAATGGCTCATCTGCTGCTTCACTTCGGCGGCGTTGCACTTGGGGCAGGCGACCTGGCCGGCTTCGTAATCCTTGAGGCTCAGGATGAGCACAAACTGTTCCCCGCATTTGACGCAGACGTATTCATAGGTGGGCATGGCACTCCTCCTGATCCCCAGGATAATAATTCTATAACAATAATAATAAGTGCGCCGCGTCATTGCAAGGGTTGTGCAGGTGATTATAAGGGCGCCGCCTGGGTTCAGTAGGCTCCCTTGCCCTCGATGACCGCAGGTATGGTCTGGGCCAGAATCTTGAAATCGAGCCATAAAGACCAGTGATCGATGTACTCCATATCCAGTTGCATCCATTTCTCAAAAGGCAGGGATAGGGAACTTCTGCCGTAAATCTGCCAGAGACAGGTGATCCCGGGTTTGACGCTGAACCGGCGCCGATGCCAGTCTTGACTGAATCCGGCATAATCCCGCAGCGGCAAAGGCCGGGGCCCCACCAGACTCATGTCTCCCTTGAGCACGTTGAACAATTGAGGTAGCTCATCAATGCTGGTCCTCCTCAGGAACCGGCCCAGGAAGGTAATCCGGGGATCGTCTTTGATTTTGAATACCGGGCCGCTGGCTTCATTAAACCTTTCCAGCGCCGTGACGCTCTGTTCCGCGCCTGGCACCATGGTCCTGAATTTAATGACCTTGATCTTGCGCTTCCTGAGCCCGATGCGCTCCTGCACAAAAAAGACCGGCCCGCCGGGTGACGTGAGCTTGACCAAGAACGCCACCACCAGGAAAAGGGGAGACAGCAAGATGATTAACAGCAGGGACGCCAGTAAATCAAAGGCCCTCTTCGCGAGGATCGGCCACCCTCCCATGGCCCCGGTGTATACCGAAAGAACCACGTAATCCTGGACCTCTTCCAGTTCGGCCCGGGCCAGATTCATATCGAATAACAGATAGAAACTGTCGGACAGGAACCGGACGATGATCCCTTGCTGTACGCAAAGCCCGACGATGTAAGAAACTTCTTGGTAGAAAGTATTTAGCGGCAGATCAATAATAACTTCATCCACTTCATGGGTCCGCAAGAAGTTGGGGAAATCTTTGAAATCAGATAGCATCGGGTAACCGGATTTCTGGAACTCCCGGTTGCCCTGCCACTCTTGGTCCACAAAACCCATCACCCGGCAACCCAACTCGGGACTCTGTTCAAGATTTTTTGCGAATCCCACCGCCCTTTTATTAGTGCCCACAATGACCGCATTTTGAAGATTGATGCCTTTTACCCATGATTTTCTTACAACGAGCTTGACAACAATGCGGCTGAGGATCGCAATGGTAGTGGTCATTAACCAAAAGATCAGCAAAAATAAAGGTGTCACCAATTTGATATTGAATATCACCCTGAACAGTAATAAAATAAGAGTACCAAAAGAAATTATCTGAACAATATTTTTGATTTCATTTTTATGTTGAGTCAGTCGCCTGACATGGTAGGCCCCAGAGAGAGCCTGCACGATATACCATAAGAATACAAATCCCACAAATATAATGAAATTAAGAATGCTGATGCGTATAGAGAGGAATTCGGTGAACGGCACCCCATCAACTTCTGACACTACGGCCGATGCGGCTATCAGAAAAGAGAAAGCCATTGATAGCAAGTCAATAACTATTAAATAGACATTCAATAATTTACGATGATTGACTTTCATAATCAAAGTTACCTTATTTAAATTTAGGGATAACTCCTAAGAAACGATTGAGGGTGGGTCAACCCGACTGCCCCCCACGCAGGCGCCCCGGGACTGGCGAAATGTTGTCGTTGGTGGTCTGAAAACTTACCCCCGACCATCTCAAGTTGCGGCCAGCCGCGACAGGTCAGTTGTGAGTCAAACCTGAGCCAGGGGGAAACTGCCCTGATCTCACCCAGCAATAATTCCACCCCGGCAAGTGGTTTCTCGCCAGGGGGCAAACTCATTGGACGGCGGCCCGTGTTCATCGCCCCTTCATCCGCCCGCCCGCTGATCTTCCCCCCGGTTCCAGCCATCCAGATAATACCCGCCCGCCGTTTTTCTTTATTGCTTTTTCGGAATAGTGGTTATATTTCTTGAATTTTCCCTTATCAGCCCGCGATCCATCTGATCGCCTGATCCCCCCATGCAAGGCTGGCGGTAGGGCTTTAAGGGGCCACGGGGGGAAAGTTCATTCACAACTGCCTGCCGGAAATCCCCGAGGATTATGGAGTCATAAATTAAAATAGATCTCGGAGAGCGGTTGTCAACCCACTTCCCGATCTTTCATGCAGGTGGAAAAAGTCCTGAAAAATAGCTCTACTTTATTGAAGCACTACCGATTATTTCTCATCTTTTTCTTGGTCATACATGAGAGACACAGTTTGAGATACCCTCTTGGACCAGGTTGGATCATCTTTATTCAATTCAACTTCAGCATAAAAATCACTAAAGTCGTGATCTACTAATTTGTAGGGATTTTTAAGACTATCTGAATCAAAGAATGTATGTCTCAATTCATGTCGCAATACTCTTTTAATATCAGTATCATCACAATGTGCGATTAATTTGTGATCTAAAAGCATAATATAATCATAACCGTATTCTGGCGCTTCGTTCTTGGATAAAAATTTTACCAACTCAGAAGGTTTAACTATCTTGCCAAGAGCTATAGTGCCTTTATTTATCATCTTCTTTTTATTAATAAGGAAAAGAATTTTTGCATTAGCTAAATGAGGAAAATATTGAGATCGGATTTTTTCATACATTTCCAGCAGGTGTTCAGGAACATGCTCATACTTCATGATGATTCCCCTTTTATATAATTCGCTTAAAGTATAATTTAATATTATAGCATGGAAGTTCACAAAAACCAAGCGATATCTAAAAAATGCACTATCATCTGAGATTCAGGTAGGCCCCGCCTTGAGGGCGCTGGCCACTTTCTCTTCCAAGTCTTCTTTGTCGATGGGCTTGATGCAGTAATCGAAGGCGCCCAGTTCTTGGGCCTGCCGTGCGGTTTCCAGGGTGGGGTAACCGGTGAGCATGATGACCCGGGTGGCGGGGGAGATTTTTTTGATTTCCTCCAGCATCTCCACGCCGCTGATTTTTTTGAGGCGGATATCCAAAATAGCTACCTTCACCGGGTAGGCCCGGATATGCGCCAGGGCTTCTTCCTCCTCGGTGAAGACCGCCACCTGATGGCCTTTGCGCTCCAGCAGGCGTTTGAGCATGAGGCCCGCATCCGCGATGTCGTCCAGAACCAAGATATCTCCCATACTTACCCCCTGGCAACGGCTGGTTGAGGTCCCGGGGAGCGGTCCTGCCAAAGTTCCTCGCACGCATCTCCCTGAGGTTCTTCCATGGAAACCGGCAATTCCACGAGAAATACCGCTCCCGGACCAGTGGATTTTTCGGTGGACTCAGGCTGTTGCAGAAATTGCGGCGGCGCCGGGCTGAGGGCGGTAATCGTGCCCTGGTGCCCCTGAATGATACCGAAGGACACGGACAGACCCAGACCGGTGCCGGCCCCCGGAGCTTTGGTGGTGAAGAAGGGGTCAAAGATCTTTTTCAGATCGTGGGGGGCAATGCCGACGCCGGTGTCGGCCACCGTCACCAAGACTCGGGACCCCCGGGGACACAGCCTGCTCATGACCCAGATAGTGCCGTTCTGACCGATGGCGTCAAAGGCGTTGTTTAAAAGATTTATCCAAACCTGTTTGAGCTTTTCCCGGTCCCCGATAATCGTCGGGAGGTCGGGGTCCAGAGAGGTCTGGATGTCAATCCAGTTCTGCTTGAAGGGGTGCCGCACCAGTTGCACCACCTCGGCGATGGACGCATGCAGGTCAATTTCCTCCCTGCGGCTTTCCATCTGCCGGGAAAAACCCAGGAGATCGGCCACCACCCGGCGGCAGATTTTCGTTTGCTTTTCAATAATTTGTAGAAATTCATGGCTTTCGACGTCCTGGGGCAGGTCTTCCAGGAGCATCTGGGTGTAGCCCAGGATGATGCCCAAGGGGGTGTTAATTTCATGGGCCACCCCTCCGGCCAGTTTACCCAATTGTTCCATCTTCACGGTTTGGACCAGCTTTTCCTGGTATTGCTTGATTTCGGTGATATCCCGGGCCGTGAGCAAGAGACCGGCGATGCGGTCTTCATCATAGACCGGCACCTTCACCATGTGAAACCAATGTTTGACATTATCTTTGCTGATGAGGAGCTCCTTAAACAAGGGGACGCCGGTCCGGAGAATCTCCTGATCTTCCCTTCTGATGATTGCGGCCTGCACCGGCGGGAAGATATCGGCATCGGATTTGCCGATGAGGTCCGGTTCATTCCAGGCGAAATACTGCCGGAAGGCCGGGTTGACGGCCCGATAGATGAGATTGCGGTCCTGCAGGCTCACCAGGTCTGGGGTTGACTCCATCACGGTCTTTAACACCTGCTGCTGCCGGGTGAGGGAGCGCTCCGCCTCCTTGATTTCGGCTATGTAGCGATTCAAAGACAGGGCCATGACATCAAAGGCTTCGGCCAGGCTTTGAATTTCGTCTCCGGCGTTTTGCCGGAAAATCTCACAATTTTTGCAGGTTTCGATCTTCTCCTGGTAGCTTCCTGGGGCACATTCGGGACAGAGGGTGCCGGGCAAGGTCCAGCAGCGGTGGTGAATATCCCCATAGGCCGGGCAGTTGGCCTCTTGACACTCTTTGATATCCCAGCAATTTCTGATCAGAACCGGCCCGGTCTGGACCTCCAGATTGCCTTTGATCATCTCTTCCGCGGATTTCCTCAAAATATCCAGACGACGGGTGACGGTGCTGGCATACAGGGTGCCCAAGACCACCGCCACCAGGCCGGCGCCCAGCGAAACCCCGAAAATGGTGAACAGGAGTCGGCGAACTGCGGCGTGGGCTTTGATCTGGGAGAGTCCCACGCGCACTGTCCCCAGGCGCTCGTGGCTGATGGTGACCGGAACGGCAAAATCGTAAACCCGCTCTTCCGTATCCATATCCCCATCACCGATATCCAGCAGTTGAACCCGCTCATGGGACTCGGGTGGCACCAGGTTGGCGGCTTTCAGATTGACGGGAAAACCACCCATAAAGGTATGGGATAAGACCTCCCCGGATTTGTCTTGCACAAAGGCATAGAGAATATCGTCACTGGATTCCTTGACTTCATCCACCATGTTTTTCAGTCGGAGGAAGTCCAACGCCAGCAAGGGATCCGCGGTGCGGGCCGCCAGACTTACCGCCAGATTCAAACCCCGCTTCTGGATCTCCCCCAACATGACGCCGGTGGCGATACGACTCACGAAAACCGCCGAGAGCACGCCGAAAACCAGCACCACTGCGGTGATGCCTACAAATATTTTGCTCCGAAACGATAACCGGTCTAAGAACCGCATGATGCCCACCTTTTCCAGGGCGCCAATGATACCTCTCGGCCGGTCTCCGATGTACTTCATCATCTTCTCAGGGCTTGCCGCCGGATTCCACGATCTGGCCCAGGCGCCGGACCGAGTTAAAGTCCTCGTCTCTGGCCGGGATAACGGCAATGAAGCGGGCTTTCTTCAGGATGGCCATGTGTTCCGGGGTCTCTAGGTTCAAGGCCAGGAGAGCCTTTTTGATTTTGTCCACGATCGCCGGGTCCAGCCCCCGCCGGGCCGCATACACCCATCCCGGATACCAATGCGAGTGGGCCAGGATCCGGATCAGCTTCAGGTCGATCTTGGCTGCCATGATATCCAGGGTCCCCTCCCGGATGATGCCGACGTCGTACTTCCCGGATAACACCGCCATGACCACCTTTTCCTGTTTGCCTCCCGGACCGGGAGCGAAGGCGATTTCGGCGAAATCTTCTTTGCGCAGGCCGTTCTCCAAAATCAAGCCCCAGGGATAGAGATAGCCTCCTGCGGAAGTGGGGTCCACCGCGATCAACCGCTTGCCCTTCAAGTCCGCCAGGGTTTTGAGGTGAGGATTGTCAGCCCGGCAGATGATCTCGCCGCGGAAATTTTCTTTGCCCCGGGCTTCCACCACCCGGGCAAAGGCCCGGGCCCCGTAACGCTCCGCGATTTTCACGTAAATAAAGGGATTGCTGAACGTAATATCGATGAGGCCCCTCCCCACCATATTCATGTGCTCATCGAAGGTGTCGGGAAACACCTGGCGAAAGTTAAGTCCGGTGGTGCGGGCCAGATATTCCATCACCAGGTGGTGGCGTTCATAGGAGACCGTATGGGCATACTGGGGGAGATAGGCATAGGTGATGGCATCGTCCGGCTTGTGGGGCGCCACCTCCTCCCGCTCCGACAAATCAATTTTCTTGGCCGGCTCGCTATCGCCGCAGCCGGCGACCATCAGACAGGCCAACAGGAGCACGAGTGTCCGTATCCAGGTCATAGTAACGCTTCCTGAGAGGGGATTACCCCCTCGGCTTGGATATCGAAGGTTTTCAGCCATTTCCATAGAGTCACCCGGCTTACTCCCAGGAGGCGAGCCGCTTCCGCCTTACTACCCCCGGCCAGCTTGATGGCCTCAACGAGCCGCTCCTTGGTTATCTTAACGGGGGGCGTCCTCTTTTTCTGAACTTCGGGGGGAACGGGCGGAGGCAGAGACCCCAGGGCAGGCAAATGCTCCGGCTGGATATCCCCTTCGTGGCACAGGACAAAAGCATAATGGATAACATTGATCAACTCCCGCACATTGCCGGGCCAGGAATAAGCCAGGAGTTCCTCCATGGCTTCTTTGCTGATGCCGGTGATGGGCTTGCGGTTTTTCAGCCGGGTCCTTTCAATAAAGGCCTCCACCAGCAGCGGGATGTCTTCCCGCCGCTCCTGCAGGGGCGGCAGGGTTATGGGAATCACATTGATGCGATAAAAGAGATCATCACGAAAACGGTTTTGGGCCCTGAGCCGCGGCAAATCCTGGTTGGTGGCGGTGATCACCCGCACATCCACCGGAATGGGCCGCTGGTCCCCCACCCGCTCGATGACCCTTTCCTGCAAGACCCGGAGCAATTTGGCCTGAGTGGCCCAAGGCAAATCGCCGACTTCGTCCAGGAAAATATCACCCCCGTGGGCGGCCTCGAATCGCCCTACCCGGCTGCGGTCCGCCCCGGTAAAGGCTCCCTTCACGTGGCCGAAGAGCTCACTTTCCAGCAGGGACTCGTGGAGCGCGGCGCTGTTTACTTTAATAAAGGGCCCCTGGCTACGGGGTCCCAAGCGGTGCAGGGCCGCGGCCACCAGTTCCTTGCCGGTGCCGCTTTCGCCATAAATGATAACCGGGGCGTCAGATTGGGCGGCGCTGGAGATAAGAGAAAAGAGCCGCAGCATGGCCGGGGACTTCCCCACAATCCCCTGAAAGCCGTCTTCCCGGCTCAACTCCCGGCGCAGCCGGGAGATGACCCGCTCCTTGCCCACCAGGTCGCCGATTTCGGTGAAGGTCTCCACCCCCCCAAAAATCTCGCCGCCGTTGTCATTGACCAGAACGGTGTTTTTGAGCACATGCACCAATGAGCCGTCCTTTTTCACCAGGGCGCATTTTTCCCGCCGCCCGCCGGTCCCATTCCGGAAAAGCTGGCACTGCCTTTCCAGC
The DNA here is from genome assembly GCA_020052215.1 of Syntrophobacterales bacterium. GTDB lineage: Bacteria > Desulfobacterota > Desulfobaccia > Desulfobaccales > 0-14-0-80-60-11 > 0-14-0-80-60-11. The sequence continues at coordinate 5,888 of JAGVPN010000245.1, read as the reverse complement.
CCCGGGGCCTGGTCTCTGAAACAGGTATCCGTCCTGATGATGGAGCAGGACCGCCCCACCAGTTCTTCCCGGGGGTAGCCGGTAATCTCCTCCATGGCCTGGTTGATGGCGATAATGGTCCCCCGGGGATCCACCACCATCAATCCCTCCGTCAAGGTCTCAATGACCTTTTCCCATAATCCGTCGCAGCCGTTGAATAGCATCAGTAAGCAGGTTAAGTTAACGTTAATCTTATATTAGAATATTAACGCCGGGCGCGCAATCAAATATTCCATCAGACAAATTCATCAATAAATCCTAATAATTATAAATATAGAAAATTTACTCGCCCTGGTATCGAATTTGCATGTTAATAGGCCGTAAATAACTTTGCAAGGCTTAAACCCAGTGGCAGCCGACTGAACCTCCATAGATTCACCCGGTATTGGGCAGAATAAAGCAGTGGATACGGGAAGTTAAGGTTCTGATCATTTCTTTTAGGAAATTAATTACTTAAGGAGGCTTTATTCATGCAACGGAAAACCTTCATCATTATCGGCTTGCTCACCCTGGTGGCCGTGGTGGCCACCCTGGCCCTGGCGGACCCGTCTTGGGCGGGCAAACTGGAGGAGGCCATCGCCAAGACCCCCGTAGGCACGGGTCCTGGGCAGATCAACCCTGAGGCCCCCAAGGGCTTCCTGGGCATACCCGGAGGTCCCACGCCCTTCTGGTTTTACGGCATTTTGTGGGGTATTTGGGTGGGCTGGATCTTTTCCACCGTGGGGGCCTTTGGCGGCATCATGGCCGGCGTGGGCCACATCAGCGTCTTTGGCCTGGGTGATTACGCCTCAAGTTTCCGGAAAACCAGTCCGGATATGAACAAGCTGGTCACCGACTCCATCCGGACCTCCAACCAATACCTGGTAGGTCTATCGGCTCTGATGTCCTCCATTACCTATTACCGCATGGGTCGTCTGGTCCTGCCCTTGGGGATCGCCCTGGCCCTCGGCGGCATCGCCGGGGCCTACCTGGTCCCGGCCCTCACCGCCGGCAAGATCAGCCTGAAGGCCTACGTGGGTTATTTCGGCATCATCGTCTTTGTTATCGGCGCCTTCCTCTTCTATAGCACCACGCCCAAGGGACAGGCATCGAATAAAAAGGCCAAGGCGGCGGCTAAGGCCTTTCAGGAGGCGGTGAAAAAAGGCTCGAGCGGCGGGGATTTGGCGGCCCAGGGCGTGCAGGTGAAGTCCTGGGGCCTCACCCGGGTAGACTTCAGCTTTTATGGGGTGGAATTCCACTTCAACCCCATCTGGCCGTTGGTGGGCGGCTTCTTTATCGCCGCCCTCTCCGCCTTTCTGGGCATCGGCGGCGGCTTTCTCTATGTGCCCTTTTTAACCAACATCGTCAACCTGCCCATGTACGTGGTAGCCGGCACTTCGGCCCTGGCGGTGTTCATCAGCATGATCACCTCCATCTTCACCTTCATGTTTATTAAGGGGACGCCCATTGATTTTCTGTTCGTGGGCGCCGAACTGGTGGGTATCGCCGTAGGCTCCACTGTCGGGCCTTACACCTCCAAGTACATTCCCGACATCTGGCTCAAACGGCTTTTTGTGGTCCTGGCCCTTTACATAGGCTTGGGGTACACCTTACGTGGTTTTTTTGAAATCCGTCTACCTGGCATTTGATAAAAACGCCTTCACCGGGGGGTCGGTAAACACCGGCCCCCCTCCGGTGTCAGTCCCGGAACGGGACATGGGTTTCCCATGCAGCCGCTTATCCAGATTGTTGATCAATACCTGATTATGTTCTACCGGCTCACCGGACATGCCGGGGTGGACTTTGTCATCGGCACCTTGGTCCTGGTGTGTATATCCCTGCTCATCGGGGAAGTAACCGTCTCCCTGGCCTTCTGGTTCACCCGGAAGCGCCTCGGGGAGAAAACGGCGGAGGCGGAGAAGTACCAGAACCTGTCCGTGGATGCCTTGAAGGCGGGAAACAAGGAAGCTTATGAGGCAGCCAACAAACTGGCTAAAGATGCCTTCGGCCATACCTTTTTCCAGCAAGTCGCCCTGTCGTCGGCTTTTTTGTGGCCCATCTTTTTCGCCCTGGCCTGGATGCAGCACCGGTTTCTGGAGGTGGAATTCCCTATCCCCGGCACCAACTGGTCCCTGGGCTTCATCGGGGTGTTTATCATCATTTATGTGGCAACCTACGTCCTGTTCAAGCAGGTGAAACGACGGTTAACTGTTTTTCGGTTGCACCAACGGAATCCTGTAACCATACAGCCTGAACCGGTGAAATGAAAAGTTTTGCCGGTCTGCCGGCTCCGGGCCCCAAGGCAAACCATGAACGGAGGGCGGGTTGCCGCCTGACCTCCTTAAACTTTTTATGAAGAGACCGTTAAGGAGAAAAACTATGGGACTGAAAGAGACTATGGCCGCAATTGCGGCCAAGGGTAAAGACCAGTTGACTTATACGGACGTGGCGGATACGTACCTCTATTATATCCGGGTGGATTTTGACCCGGTGGGCGTCAAATTCTGCGCGGATGAGGCCGAAATCCCTAAGTACAAAATCAACGCCAAAGCCAAGGCCAAGCTGACCTATTGCCAGCACCTGGCCATGGCCCGGGGCGGGCATCAGGCCATGTTTATGCCGGCCAATATGCTGCTGTGTGAAAACGCCGAACCGGTGTTCGGGTTTCGGGATCTGGACCAAGAGAAAGACACCAAACGGCACATGAAATATCTGCGCAACGAAGAGCTGGCCTGGGAGGCGCCCCAGGGCAAGGCCAAACTCCCCGCCGGCAAGTATTGCGGCATCTATACCGCGCCCCTGGCCACTTTTGACCAGGCGGGGATCGATCCGGACATCGTCTTTTTTATGCTGCTGCCCTATCAGGCTTACCACGTCCTCAACGACTATATGGCTGCCACCGGCCGCAGTAGCCTCACCTTTAATCACACCCCGAATTCGGCCGTGTGCTCCGGTTCGGTATGGGCCTTAAACCACAAAACGGCTAACATGACTACCATGTGCGCCGGCAGCAAAACCTCCGGCAAGAGTGATATGTCCATGCTGAATCTCTTTATCCCCGGGACCCAAATCAAGGCCAGCGCCGCCCAATTGCTGAAGCGCGTTACCGAGACCGGTGGTCCTTCCGTCCTGGGCAAGGGCGGCCAACCCTGGCCGGGCCTCGATGTCTGCAAGGGTTGCCCGCTGTTTAAGTACGAAGCGGTATAAACCAGCCTGCATTGTTATAATTAAAGCATGGCGGCCAAACCTTGGCGGTGCGGCCGCCCCGATGCCTGCCAAGGCCTCGGATAGGTATGCCGGCACTGCGCCATTGAAGTACACCAAGCTAAACGTGGCCAGGGCAAAAAATCTTACGTTTTCAACAAAACCCCTGGGCAGAGACCGTGTGTCTCTATCCAGGGTTTTTTTGGGTAGTCCCCGATACCTTTCATACCGATTTTATGTCAGCATTGTCCGGTTAGAAAATTGCATGGACGCGTCGGGCAAATTTCTCACACGGACTCTCACACAGAATAAAGGCAAATAAAAAGGGAGCATAAACGCTCCCCATAACTTACTGATTTCCTGTCATAATTTGGTGGCGGGGCCCAGAATCGAACTGGGGACACGCGGATTTTCAGTCCGCTGCTCTACCGGCTGAGCTACCCCGCCTCTCAGGTGTTTGGTTTATCCCGGCCTCCCGGTTTTGTCAATACAAAATCGGCCTTGCCAAATCCTCTAAATCCATGGACAATGTCTTTCAGGAGGCGGGACCTCGGGATCCCGCGGTTTCGGGTGGGGGATTTGCCCAATTTGCCGGCTCCACCGGACTGAAATCACCAAGGAAAGCTCTTTGCCGGACCCTTACCTTCTCATCGTCGGCCCTGAAGCCGAGCCCCGCCAGCGATTGGCCGACATCCTGGCCCGGTCCCCCTACGAGGTGGGTCGGTGCGGCTGGGACCAGGTGGCCGCCGAACTCCAGGCCCGGTCTCCGGACCTCCTGGTGCTCCTGGAAGAGGCCGGCGCGGTGCAGCCGTTCATTCGCCGCCTCAAAGCCGATGATGCCACCTGGGACCTACCCATCATCGTAGCGCTGGCGGAGTTCTCCGATACGGCCGCGGCCTGGGCCCTGGAAGCGGGGGCGGACGAGTTTCTGCTCCCCCCCTTCGAGCCCCGGGAGGTCCTGGCCCGGGTGGCCGTGGTCCTGCGCCTGCAACATGACCGGCGCCTCCTCCTGGCCTCTCACGAGGAGTTCTCCCGGATCTTTCAGGAGACCGCCCATCCCCTGTTTTTCTGTGACCGCTGGGGCACGGTGTGCAATCTCAACCCCGCCTTGCGGCGCCTCTTGGGCTATCCCGGCAAACGGGAGACTCCGGTGCCCGTGCCTCTGGAGGAGTTACTCTATGCCTCCCAGGATCGGGAGCGTTTCCGGCGGGTGCTCACCCAACCGGGGGCGGGGGATAATGTGAAGCTGCACCTGGTGAACCGGGCGGGCCAACCGGTAACCGTGCTGATTAACGACCTGGCCCTGCAGGGACGCCCCCAAGAAGTCGTGAGCTTCCAGGTGCAGCCGGTGGGTTCCCCCTCCCCCCTCAAGCGGGCCCTCCAGGGGCTGGTGGAGCACCTGCTGCCCAGCGCCCGGGATTACCTGGCCCTGATACAGATGACGCCGCTGTTGGGGGGGCGCTACGAAAAAATCAAAAAGCTGGGGCAGGGGAATTTTGGCGAAGTGTGGCTGGTGGTGGACACCGAGGCCCTGGGCCCGGAGCGGCGCTACGTGGCCAAAATCCCCTTTCTCAAGGCCGCCAACCCCAAGTTTCGCCGGGAGGCGGCCATCTGTAAGAAGCTCGACCCCCACCCCGGGGTGGCCCGGCTGATTGATACCTTGGAAGATGACGGTAAACTGGTCATCATCCAAGAATATGTGGAGGGCCTGACTCTGGGGGACATGCTGGATCAGGAGTTGCCCCGGCCACAGGTTGAGCGCCTCATCCTGCAACTCATCGAGGTGGTGGCCCACGCCCATAAGAACCGCATCATGCACCGGGACATCAAGCCCAACAACATCATCATCCAGCCTGACGGCAATCTGAAACTGCTGGATTTCGGGGCCGCCAAGATGCTGGGGGAAAAGGAGATCAGCGCCACCATGGTGGGGTCCCGGCCCTTCATGGCGCCGGAGCAGATCATGGGGCAGAGCGAACGCCGCAGCGACATCTGGGCCATCGGCGTGCTCATGTATCTGTTGTACACCGGGGAGTTGCCGTTTTACAGCGAAGTGGAGAAACTGCTCATCGACCAGATCCTGGAGCAGGAGCCCTTACCTCCCCGGGAGGAGAACCCGGAGATTCCCCCGGCCCTTCAGGCCATTATCCTCAAGTGTCTCAAGAAAAAGCTGGAAGAGCGCTACCCCAGCGCCGTAGCCCTCCGGAGTGATCTCTTGCGCCAATTTCCTCATTACGGCACCCAAGGCGGGAGGTGGCCGTGGATCCATTGACCCATCTGGCCACCGGGGTTATCTGCTCCCAACTGGTGCCGGCGCCGTCCCGATGGTGGGCAGCAGCGGCCGGGGCCATCTTCGCGCTCTTGCCGGACGTGGATTACTTCTGCATATTTTGGGACCGCCTGGCCTTTATCCGCTATCATCGGGGATTTACCCACTCCCTGGCGGCCCTGCTCCTCTTCGCGCTGGCCGGGGCGCTGGTGGGCCGGTACCTGGGCGGCCCCCGCTGGTTCAAGCCCCTGTTCATCCTGGGGCTGGCGGTCCTGGGCTCCCACCTGCTCCTGGACCTGGCCACCTCCTACGGCACCCAAGTGCTCAGCCCCTTTTCCCGGCGGCGTTTTAGCCTGGACTGGATTTTTATCATCGACCCCTATTTTACCGCCCTGCT
>JAGVPN010000358.1 GCA_020052215.1 Syntrophobacterales bacterium | reverse complement strand
CTCCGGTCTTGGCGTACATCTGCTCCGCCAGCTTGTGAGAGGCCTTCATCAGTTCCTCGCTCTTTTGCTTGATGGCCTCCTGGTCGGTCCCTTCCATGGCGGTCTTGAGGGCCGCAATGTGACTTTCGATGTCGCTTTTGGTGGCCGCGTCCACCTTGTCCCCCAGGTCGGTCACGGTCTTCTGGGTGGTGTAGATCAAGGTGTCGGCCTGGTTGCGGGCCTCGATCATCTCCCGCTTCTTGTGGTCTTCCGCAGCGTGGAGTTCGGCATCCTTAATGAGGTTCTTGATCTCTTCCTCACTCAGGCCGCTGGAGGCGGTGATGCGGATGGATTGCTCCTTGCCGGTACCCATATCCTTGGCGGAAACCTGGACGATGCCGTTGGCGTCGATATCGAAGGTGACATCGACCTGGGGGATGCCCCGGGGCGCCGGCGGAATGCCAAACAGTTCGAACCGCCCCAGCGTCTTGTTATCCCCGGCCATATCCCGTTCGCCCTGGAGCACGTGGATGGTCACCGCGGTTTGATTGTCCGCCGCGGTGGAAAAGACCTGGTTCTTCCGGGTGGGGATGGTGGTGTTGCGCTCGATGATCCGGGTAAAGACCCCTCCCAGGGTCTCGATCCCCAGGGACAGGGGGGTGACGTCCAGCAGGAGGACATCCTTCACCTCCCCTTTGAGCACCCCGGCCTGAATGGCGGCGCCCACTGCGACTACTTCATCGGGGTTCACTCCCTTGTGGGGTTCCTTGCCGAAGATCTCCTTGACCTTCTCCTGAACCTTGGGCATACGGGTCATGCCCCCCACCAGGATAACTTCGTCGATCTCCTTGGCCGTGACCTTGGCATCTTGTAAGGCTTGCTGACAGGGCCCCGCCATCTTGTCGATGAGGCCCGCCACCAGGCCCTCCAGCTTGGCCCGGCTGAGCTTGATCAGCAGGTGCTTGGGACCGGAGGCGTCGGCGGTGACGAAGGGCAGGTTGACTTCGGTCTCCATGGAGGTGGAGAGTTCCATCTTGGCCTTTTCCGCCGCTTCTTTCAGGCGCTGCAGGGCCATCTTGTCATTGCGCAGGTTGATGCCCTGTTCCCGCATGAACTCATCCGCCAGGAAGTCGATGACCCGCTGGTCGAAGTCGTCACCGCCCAGGTGGGTGTCGCCGTTGGTGGATTTGACCTCAAAGACGCCTTCGCCGATCTCCAGGATGGAGATGTCGAAAGTGCCGCCCCCCAGATCGAACACCGCGATGCGCTCGTCCTTCTTTTTATCCAGGCCATAGGCCATGGAGGCGGCGGTGGGCTCGTTGATGATTCTCAGCACCTCGAGCCCGGCGATGCGACCGGCGTCCTTGGTAGCCTGGCGCTGGGCGTCGCTGAAGTAGGCCGGCGTGGTGATCACGGCCTCGGTCACCTTTTCCCCCAGATACTCTTCCGCGGTCTGTTTCATCTTGGTGAGGATCATGGACGAGATCTCGGCGGGGGAATAGACCTTGCCCCGGATGTCGATGTGGGCGTCGCCGTTCTCCGCCTGGACGATCTTGTAAGGGAGGATCTTCAGGTCCCGCTGCACTTCCGGGTCGCTGAATTTCCGGCCGATGAGACGTTTGACGGAAAATACGGTATTTAAAGGGTTGGTGATGGACTGGCGTTTGGCGATCTGCCCCACCAACCGTTCGCCGCTCTCGGTAAAAGCTACTACGGAAGGAGTGGTGCGGGTCCCCTCCACATTCGGGATGACCTTAGGCTCGCCACCTTCCATAATGGCTACACAGGAATTGGTGGTGCCTAAATCGATGCCGATAACTTTGGACATTTATTGCTCCTCCTGAACCGTCTAGTCGTTTTGACCTGACGCAGTTTCGTTTTGGGTATGGCGGGCCACCACTACCATGGCCGGCCGGAGCAGGCGCTGGTTCATGAGATAGCCCTTTTGTAATTCTTTGATAACGCTGCCGTCCGGGACCTCCGGGGCCTCTTCCTGCATCATGGCGTTATGAAAAGCCGGGTCGAATGGCTGACCCACGCTGTCAAAGGGAGTGACGCCGAACCGGCCCAGGGCCTTGAGAAAACCCTGATAAACCCTCTCGATGCCTTCCAGTAAAGCCTCCGGCGCCTCCAACTGCCGGCCGTGGTCCAAGGCCCTCTCCAGGTTGTCCACCACCGGCAGGAGTTCTTTGATGAGGCTCTCGTTGGCGAATTGCAGGAGTTCCGCCCGTTCCCGCTCCTGACGCTTTTTCAAATTTTCCATATCCGCGGCCAACCGGAGCAGGCGGACATAATTCTCTTCGGCTTCTTGCGTCTTTTCTTGCAGCTTTTGGTGCAATTCCGCCAGGTCCGCCGCACTTTCCGGGGACTTAGGGAGGACCTCGGGCTCGGTCTTCTCCTCCCGGGAGGAAGAATCAGGCGATCCCTTGGTGAAGAAATCGGATTTGGATAAGCTCATAAAGCTTTTTCTCCTTGTCATAACTGCCAACCACCTAAAACTTTAATAAACCCTAATGACCACCAGGCCGATTGAGACGGGCCCGGGGCTCGGGGCGAGAAATTCAGGTCTGGCGCTTGATGAGCAGTCCCGTGACCAGGGAGGCCGTGTACCGCACAATGGGGACCAGCCGGGCGTAGTCCATCCGCATGGGGCCGATGACCCCCAGGCTGCCCAAGGGCGTTTGCTGGGACCCGTAGGAGGTGGCCACCAGGGACAACTGCATCTCCGGAAAGTGCTCCTCCGGACTGATAATAATCTGCACTCCCTGGGCCGCCATGGTTTGATCCAGCAAGGTGACCAGATGGTGCTTTTCTTCAAAGGCCTTGAAGATGCTCCGGATCTTGTCCACATCGCCGGTGAATTCCGGATAATCCAGGATGTGGCTGGCGCCCTCGATGTAGAGCTCTTCGGCCTCGTCATTTTGCAGGGCCTGCCGGCTGAGGCTCAGGGCCTGGGAGAGCATCTTGTCGAACAGGCTCTTTTCTTCCTCCATCTTGGCCAGGATCCGTTGCCGGGACTCCCCCAGGGTCAGGTTCTGGCAGAGCTCATTGAGATACCGGCTGAAGCGGTCCAACGCCTCCTGAGAAAAACGGCTCTTGGTGCGCACGAACCGGTTCTGGACCTGATTATCCTGGGATACCAGGACCGTCAGCACCCCATCCCCGCTCAGGTTGATGAACTGGATATGCTTGAGGCGTATGCCCTGGGGCCGGGGGCCCAGCACCAGGGCGGTATGTCCGCTCACCAGGGAGAGCACCCGGGAGGCCTGGCGGAATAACTCTTGGGGCTCATGGGCCGGCGGCGAGAAGGCCTCCTGGATCTGCTGCTGCATGGACCGGCCCAAGGTCTGGATGGGCAGGATCTGGTCCACGTAATAACGCAAGCCCTTGGGGGTGGGGATCCGTCCGGCCGAGGTGTGGGGCTGACGCAGATAGCCCCGTTCTTCCAGGTCCAGCATGAGGTTGCGGATGGTGGCCGGCGAGAGGTTCAGGCCCGAAGTCTTAGCCACCGTCCGGGAGCCCACCGGTTCCCCGGTAACGATGTACCGGGCCACCACGGTTTTAAGGACCCAGGTATCCCGCTCTCCCAGGAGTTCCATGACGCGATTCTGTTCCATATTCAATCTTATAAGTTAATAAGAACAGGGGGATTTGTCAAGAGATATGAGGGATTTTTGGCCTGGGGGAAATGCCGGACCGCGGCGCTCCATTCACCGGCCTGGGTGCTCCCGGCCGCCGGTCCACCCCCGGCGCCGACGGTGCATCTACCCCTGGCAACGGTGGCGGACGCTCTGCCCTTCCACCATGTACACCACCTGTTCGGCAATATTGGTGGCGTGGTCTCCCACCCGCTCCAGGTTGCGCACGATGTTGATCTGGCTCTGGCTGGGAACGATAGCCCTCGGGGCCCCGGTCATCTCCCGGAGCAGGTCCTGGATAATGGCCCGGTCCATGGCGTCCACGTCGTCATCCGCCAGACAGACCTGCCGGGCCAGGTGGGAATTGCTCCGGAAAAAGGCTTCCAGGCTCTGGCGCACCATTTCCTGGACGCTTTGGGCCATGGACGTCAGGCTGTGATGAATGGCCCGTTGCGGCAATTGCCCCAGGGTGAGCGCCTCTTCGGCGATGTTGGTGGCGGAATCGCCGATCCGCTCCAACTCGGTAATGATATGGTCAACAGCCATGAGCTGGCGCAAATCTCCGGCCACCGGCTGGAACAGGGCGATCAGGCGCACGCATTCCCGGTCAATGGCCTCCTCCAGGCTATTGATTGCCGCGTCCCCGACGATCACCCGGCGGGCCAGGTCCCCGTCCCGCGTCAGCACGGCCCTGACGCTTTGCTCCATGGCGGCGGCTGCAAGGCTCGCCAACTCCATCAGGTCTTCCCTCACCGTGGCCAGATCCCGGGAAAATTTGGCCTTGACCAGGGACTTTTCTTCCAGTGCCGTTGCCATTAGCTTACCTCACGAACCCTTAAAGGGCCAAGGATTCCCCCAACCGTCGAACCTCTGAGAACCCGCCGCCCAACCGTCCTTTTCTCAAGATATGGACTGGTTACGGTCGCCGGACTTGCTGGGGAATAATGGAATCACGGTTAATTTGTGATAAAACCCCATAACCCTCTTTACATACTACACTATTGTGCTATTCTTTGTATGAAAAAATCATTGGGGGATTATAGCTTCTGAACCAGGGGGGTGGGGATGATTGCTTGGCGCACATGTTTAATCCTGGGATGGACGGTTTTGCTGCTCGCGCTGGGAACTCAGGCGAGCCTGGCAATTACGCCTTATGACGACGTGATGGTGAAGCAGGCTGTCAAGGACATACAACAGGAGAATTACGACGAAGCCCTGGCGCAATTGAGCGAGGCCTGGAAAAAAGGCGCGCATACCCCGGAAAAGGCTTTTCTGTTCGGGCAGGTTTACCGGCTCATGCTTAACTACGTCAAGGCCAAAGAATATTTGCAGGAAGCCGTGCGCCTCAAACCGAATTTTCCTCCGGCGCAATTGATGTTGGCCGACACGCTCCTGGCCATGGACCAGCCCAAAGCAGCCATGCCCATCTTGCAGAATCTGCAGGCTGCCGGCTACGAGCCGGGGCAAACCGCCTTTTTGATGGGCATTGCGGCCACCAAAGACAAAAAGTATAGCCAAGCCCTGGATTATTTCCGCCAGGCCGAGGCGGAGCCCAAGGTGGCCCAGGAGGCCAAGTTCCAGGCGAGCCTGGCCCTGGTCGCCCTCAACCGGGTTAAAGAAGCCAAAAAGACCATGGAGGAGAGCATTGCGCTTAACCCCCAGAGCCAGACCGCCGAGTTCGCCCAGCGCTATATCGGGGTCCTGTCCAAGCAGGCGGATGAACAGCGTCCCCTCCACATCACCGTTTCGTCAGGCTTTGAGTACGACTCCAACGTCACCCTCGCCCCTGGTGGGGGGGCCGCAGTGTCCACGGTTTCCGGGAAGGCCAGCGCCGTGTTTTCCCAGGCCGCCCTGTTCGAATACACGGTCTTGCCGTCCGGTCCCTTCAGCGTTTTGACCCAATACTCCTACTTCCAGAATTTTCACACCAAGGTGGAAGGTTACGACATCATGAGCCATTTAATGAGCCTAACCCCCACCTATGCCTTCAAGAATGGCCGCTTGTGGCTCCCCATGAGTTACACCTACATGGACCTGCAGTCAGACAAATATTACACCGGCTTTAACATAACCCCCACGTATCTCCATCTGGTCACCCAGCACCTCGGCCTGGAAGTGGGAGCCAAGTACAATCGCCAATATTATTGGAGTCCCGTCTTTTATACCCAGGATAACCGTACCGGCAATGCCTGGGGGGGCAATGTGGGGATGTACTACTTTTTCAAAAAGCAAAAGGGGTTTGTTCAGGCCCGCCTTGGCTACTTGAACAACAATACCGTCGGCAGCAACTGGGATAGTTCCAGCTACAATCTGCTTTTGTCGCTCCTCTGGCCCATCACCGATAAGTTAAAATACAATGTCTTCCTGGACCTCACCCAACAGCCGTATGCTCACACCTTTTACAACGGTGACACCGTAGGCAACGTCCAGGGAGCGCCCCTGGTCTCCCAACCCAAACGAAGCGACCAGATTCTCATGCTGGGGATGCAGGTCACCTATGAATTTGCCAAAGGCCTGGAAGGCAACGTCCATTGGTACTTTATCCGTGACAACTGCAACATCAATTTGTATAATTATAGTCGTCACATCGCCGGCGGCCAGATCGCGTACCGATACTAACGGGAGGTAGCGGACGGAAAAGGCTCGGGATTCATCGCATCCGGTGGATCGTTCACTCTCCTCCCCGGTTCTGCGGTAAGGCCTAAGTTGTCCAGCCCCCTGGATCGCCCCAAACTTTAAGAATTTCATCAAAATGTCGATATGGGGACAGAAGGTTTCGAGATCGCCTTAATTTCGGCCCGGTCCCTACACCAACCCGACCCGCAGCAGGGTCGTCTTAAGGAAACCACTATGAAGCTACGGCAGGTTCTGATGTCTGTGTGGGTCGCCCTCGTCCTGATGCTGATCTGCTCTTCCGTGGTCGGCGCCGAGGTCGTGGGCCGTCTGACCCAGGTGGAAGGTCGGGTGGATCTCCTGAAAGGCGGCAATCTGCCCGCCATCCCTCTCAAGTTGAACGATACGGTGGAGCCCGGGGATGTCATCCGCACCAAGTCCCTGTCCAAGGCCCAGGTAACCTTTATCGACAATTCTACCCTGACCTTATCCCAGGAAGCCCGCATCGCCATCGAGGAGTTCAATTTCAAACCCGGCCAGGAGAAACGCCGGGCGGTGCTGGAAATCTTTCAGGGGTTGGCCATGACCGTGGTCAACAAGATTTTGAAAGCCGAAGAGCCGGATTTCATCATCAAGACCCAAACCGCCATCGTGGGGGTGAGGGGTACCGAGTTCGGTATTCGTATCCAACCCAACAGTTCCACGATTCTCAATTTTGAAGGCCGCACCCAGGTGGGCAATATCTTTCCGGAGGTGAGCCGGCTGTTCCTGAAGGCCTTCAAAGTGGCCTACTCCAGGGCCTCGTGGAACGATGGCTCCAGCCGGTGGGTGTTTCTGCAACCTATGCAGAAATCCACCGTAGAAGGGAGCAGGCTCCCGACCATCCCCATTGGTATCACCCCCCAAGAAAGGATGATGTTCTTGCGCCAGGTCACCACCTATGCCGTCAGTCAGGGTAGCCACTTCGCCCCCCCGGCGCCTCCGGTGGCGCCGACGGGCGGCCCTGGCGCCCCTGCTGCTAGCGCCCCTGGTCCAAACATCCCGGCCACAGTCACTCCTCCGGGGGGACAGAACATCCTGACCACCATAACCACCGTCACGGTCCCGCCCAAGGTGGTGCCCCAGGTCCAGGCCCCGCCGCCGCCG
>JAGVPN010000154.1 GCA_020052215.1 Syntrophobacterales bacterium | reverse complement strand
GGGTTAAGCGCCGGCCGGGTGCAGTCCGTGGCCTTGCGGCTGGTGTGCGACCGGGAGCGGGCCATCATGGCTTTTGTGCCCGAGGAGTACTGGACCCTGGACGCCTGCCTGGACGCCGGTGCGCCCCCGCCGTTCGTGGCTTATCTCTATAAGCACAAGAACAAGAACCTCAAGCCCAACAGCGTGGTGGCGGTGGAGAAGATCCTGGATGCCCTGGATACCGCGGAGTTCCGGGTCGCCAAAATCGACACCAAGCCCCAGCGGCGCCACCCGGCCCCGCCCTTCATCACCAGCAGCCTGCAGATGGAGGCCAACCGCAAGCTCCGGTTCCCCCCCAAAAAGACCATGAGCCTGGCCCAAAAACTCTATGAAGGCAAGGAACTGGGGGACGAAGGCCCCGTGGGCCTCATCACCTATATGCGTACCGACTCTACCCGGGTTTCGGCGGAGGCGCTGGAGGCGGTGAGAACCTTCATCGATCAAACTTACGGCGGCGAGTATCTCCCCGCCGCCCCCAACCGCTTCAAGAGCCCCAAGGGGGCCCAGGAGGCCCACGAGGCCATCCGGCCTACCGGGGTGAGCCGGCGGCCCCAGGACGTCAAGGCGCATCTGAGCAAAGATGAGCTGGCCCTTTATGAACTGATCTGGCGGCGGTTCATAGCTTCCCAGATGACCCCCGCGGTCTTTGACCTGACCACCGTGGACATCAGCGTCGGGGATTACCTCTTCCGGGCCACCGCCTCGGTGCTGAAATTCCCGGGATTTACCAAGGTTTACCAGGAGTCCCGGGAAACCGAAGAGACCGCGGGCCCGGTGAAGTTCCCGCCGCTGGCCGCCGGGGATATCCTCCAGTTGCGGGACTTTGACCCCCAGCAGCACTTCACCAAGCCCCCGGCTCGCTTCACCGAGGCTTCTCTCATCAAGGAACTGGAGGTCCAGGGGATCGGCCGGCCCAGCACCTATGCCACCATCCTCACCAATCTCCAGGACCGCCTCTATGCGGTGAAGGAGAAAACCGCGCTCAAGCCCACGGAGATGGGGCTGGTGGTGAGCGATCTGTTGGTGGAGAATTTCCCGGACATCATGGACCCCAAGTTCACCGCGGGCCTGGAGGACGACCTGGACCGGGTGGCCGAAGGCAAGGTCCCCTGGCAGGAACTCATGCGGGATTTTTACGGTGCCTTTGCCCAGCATCTGGACGCGGCCAAAACCGGCATGCGCAAGGTGAAAAGCGTCCCCACCGGTCTGACCTGCCCGGAGTGCGGCGGCGAACTCGTGGTGCGCTGGGGCAAAAACGGCGAGTTCGTAGGCTGCGCCGCCTACCCCAAGTGTGGCTTCACCGGGGATTTTTCCCGGGATGCCCGGGGCCAGATCACCCTTGCGGGGCTGGAACCGGTGGCCCCCTCGTCCCCGGGAGAAGCACCCGGTACGGCCCCGGTGGTCCGGGGCAAGCCCGCGGCCACCGGGCTTCCCTGCCCCAAGTGCGGCAAAGAGTTGCTGTTGCGCCGCGGGCGGCTGGGAGAATTTCTGGGCTGCTCCGGGTATCCCAAGTGCAAATTCACCCAGAATTTCACCCGGGACGCCCAGGGACAGGTGGTCCCCCAGGACCCGGAAGCCGATGCCGCCTGCTCCTGCCCCCGGGAAGGCTGCGGCGGGCGCCTGACGAAACGCCGGTCCCGCCGGGGGATCTTTTACGGTTGCAGCAACTACCCCAAATGCGATTTCACCATGAACCAGCCGCCCCAGGACCGGCCCTGCCCCCAGTGCCAGCACCCCTGGCTCATGAAAAAAGGCAAGAAGATCATCTGCCCCCGGGACGAATGCAGCCATGAGGAGACCGCCGCGGCGGTTAGTGATTGAGGGTTTTCGGTTTCCAGTTTCCGGTTTTCGGCAAAAAATACCACTTCCATTTCGTCCGCCGGGGCTTCCGGGCCATTTGGTTATATAGCAATTGCCAAAAGTTTTTTCCGTTATGGGAAGCCTTATAATCCCCCCCTGCCCCCCTTTAAAAAAGGGGGGGAACTACAAGGAATTGCTGTTAAAGTCCCCCTTTGAAAAAGGGGGATTTAGGGGGATTTGAGAACCACCAAACGGAAGGAATTTATGGCAAACGCTATAAATGAGTGGATTTATTGGAACCTCGTCCTTTAACTAAAGCATGACCACCGAAAACCGAAAACCGAAAACCGAAAACCGCTGCATCACCGTCATCGGCGGCGGGCTGGCGGGGAGTGAAGCGGCCTGGCAGGCCGCCCGCCGGGGGGTCCGGGTCCGTCTCTTTGAGATGAAGCCCTTGAAATTTTCGCCGGCCCACCAGTCGCCGTTTCTGGGGGAGCTGGTATGCAGCAATTCCCTCCGGGCCGAAGGCCGGGAGTCCGCGGTGGGTCTTCTCAAGGAGGAGATGCGGCGGCTTAATTCCCTGATTATGGCCGCGGCCCTGGCCACCCGGGTGCCCGCGGGCAAGGCGTTAGCGGTGGACCGGGGAGAGTTCGCGGCCCATATCACCCGGGCCTTGGAAGCCGAGCCTCTGGTCGAAATCATCCGGGAAGAAGTTGCGGCCCCGGACCCGGAGGCCACCACCATCATCGCCACGGGGCCGCTGACCTCCGAGCCCCTGGCCGAGGCTTTGGGAAAGCTATCCGGACAACAAAACCTCCACTTCTACGACGCCATCGCTCCCATCGTGGCGGCTGAGTCCCTGGACATGCAAAAAATCTTCCGGGCCTCCCGCTATGGGGCCGGGGATGATTACCTCAACTGCCCGTTTTCCGAAGCCGAGTACGCCGCCTTTTACGAGGCGATGATGCACGCCGAGCAGGCGCCGTTGAAGCCGTTTGAAGAACCCCGCTACTTTGAGGGCTGCCTGCCGGTGGAAATCATGGCGGCCCGGGGATTCCGCACTCTCTTGTTCGGCCCCATGAAGCCCGTGGGCCTGACGGACCCTAAAACCGGCCGCCAGCCCTTTGCGGTGGTCCAGCTCAGGTGCGAAAACCGGGAAGGGACGCTTTACAACCTGGTGGGCTTTCAGACCAAGCTGAAATATGGGGAGCAGGAGCGGGTCTTTCGGCTGATCCCGGGGCTGGAGCAGGCCGAATTTGTGCGCCTGGGCTCCATCCACCGCAACACCTTCATCCACTCGCCGGGTATTTTGTCCGCCTACCTCAATTTTCTGCAATACCCCCGGATTTTTTTGGCAGGGCAGATCTCCGGGGTGGAGGGCTACGTGGAATCCGCGGCCATGGGAATGCTCGCTGGGATCAACGCCGCCCGCCAGGCCGTGTCCCGCTCCCTGATCACCCCGCCCCGGGAGACCGCCCTGGGGGCCTTAATCGCCCACCTCACCAACACCGCCACCAAAGATTTCCAGCCCATGAACGTCAATTTCGGCCTGTTTCCACCGTTAGAAGGCCGCATCCCCAAGAAACTCCGGGGCGCGGCTTATGCCGAGAGGGCCTTGGAGGCGTTGGCGGAATGGATTGATCGGGAACTGGCGGAATAAGAGGGGACGGCACTAATCTTTTTCCTCGTTCCCAAGCTCCTGCTTGGGAACGAAGTTGTGGCCCAAGCTCTGCTTGGGCGCCTCAATAGTGATAGGATAATACTCCCATCGAATTGTTTTGCAAAGCGGAGCTTTGCGTCCAAGGGGGTTCCCAAGCAGGAGCTTGGGAACCAGTATTAATAACTCAAGGGGAACGGGGAGGGGCGGGGGCAGGGGCCTAACCGGCGGCCGGCTCTTGCCAGGGGCGGACGAGTTCCTCCCAGCGGCCCTGGGCCTTGAGGAGCAGGTCGCAGACCTCCCGGACCGCGCCTTGACCCCCCGGCAGGGTGGTGACCCAGTGGGCCGCGGCCCTGACTTCCGGGACCGCATCCGCCACCGCCACGCCCAGGCCCACCCGGTGGAACAGGGGCAGGTCCACCAATTCGTCGCCCACCGCGGCCACCTGGGGCGGGGTGAGGTTCAAGGCCGCCAGGAGTTCCTCCAAGATGGCCGCCTTGTCCCGGACGCCTTCATAAAAGCGGGTGACCCCCAGCTCCCGGGCCCGGTGAAAGGCGGCGTCGGAGCGGCGCCCCGACACCAGGGCCACTTCCATGCCGCCTCGCTGAGCCATCTTGATGCCGTGGCCGTCCCGGACGTGGAAGACCTTGAGGGTTTCCCCTTTGGCATCAAAATAGAGCCGGCCGTCGGTGAGGACGCCGTCCACATCCAGGATCAGCAGCCGGATGCCCCGGCCCCGCCTTAAAACCTCTTCCGGGTATGGTGATAGGTCCAAATCGCCGTCCTCAAAGACGCCAGGGTGGTCTGTCGCCCGTTTCCGGGCCAGCTAGAGCAATTGCCAAAAGTTTTTGCCGTTATGGGAAGCCTGATAATCCCCCCTGCCCCCCTTTAAGAAAGGGGGGAACTACAAGGAATTGCTGTTAAAGACCCCCTTTGAAAAAGGGAGATATAATACGAAGTTGCAGTCAAAAAACTATGAAAATTCATGTCATTCTGAACGGAGCGCCGCGGAGTGAAGAATCTCGGCGACTTTAAAAGGAGAGATTCTTCGCGGCGCTCAGAATGACAAAAATAGTCTTTTGATTGCTCATTTATCTGAAAGTGTAGGGCAGGCGCCCTCGCCTGCCCAGGGACAGCCGGGGGCGGCTGTCATACCTTTTCATGCTTCGTTGTGTACGTGAGGAAATGATCGTTGGTATGAGGACCCCCCAAACGGAAGAAATTTATAGCAATTGCTATAACTACCACAGAGATGGGAAAGAATTCAAGTTTATCTCTCGTCTAGAGTTTTGTTTCATAGACACACCTCTCATCTCCTGGCAGCCGAGTCGAGGCTGCCGGAAATTTATGGAGTTGATTCCCTCTGAATTCAGATGCTATCATGCCGGACAGGAGTAGGGTTGTCGGCAATGGCAGAGCGGTTTCCACGGTGAACCGGTGGAAACGGTTGAAAACCTGTTAAATAAATGAAATCAAAACCGCAAGGAATCTTAAAACAAATACCATTATGAAAACTAAATACAAGATTTTAGCGCTTACTTTTTTTATTTTAGCAATTTTATTAAGAGTGATGCTGTGTCACTTAAATCCCCCCTCAAATGCATTCGACAATCATTTCGAACCAATTTCGTTAATTATGTGGTTTGGCAAAATTCCAGATAAATTTGATTGCTGGGAATGCGTACAGCCCCCGGTTTTTTATGTCATATCTGCCAAAATTAGCAACCTCGCTTTGCATATGGGTGTAGATGATGCCAATATAAGAAAATTGATACAATATACTTGTTGCTTTTATGGTATCCTCACTTTAGTAATTATATATTTGATTCTAAGTAAATTTGGATTATCCGATTTTTCCAAGGTTTGGACGTTTGGTCTAATATGTTTCTTGCCCCGGCATATTTATATGTCGGCAATGCTTTCCAATGATACCCTATCTTATTTGTTAGTGGCAATTTGTATATATTTATTGATAATAGCCATTGAGCAAGAATTTTCCATAAGAAGCCTCATTATGTTAAGTTTATTTACGACTATATCAATATTTACAAAATATAATTCGTTAGTGGTGATACCTTTAGTTGTAACGGTTTTTATGCTGGCTCTTCGGCAATTGTCGGCTGTTGATAGAAAAAAGAAGGCCATTTTCTTTTGTTTAACTCTTTTGGTGCCACTTGCCATTTTAGGTTCTTATATGGCCGGTAATGTCAAGAATTATGGGAGTGTCTTTCCTGGAAATTATGAAGTGTTTAGCTATGTGACTGACAAGCAACCTCGTGACCCAGGCGGCATAAGTTTTTTTACTTTTAAGCCGTGGCAAAGCCTGGAAACACCCATATTAGCGCCGGGAAAACTAAATTCTTTTTGGACGCTCATCCATAATGGAATGTGGTTCGATACAGAGCCGAAATTTCTTTACTTCATAAATCCAGATAAAACCTGGTGGGATAGTTATTATGGTTGGCTAAAAGGAGACAATAATTACCCCAAGATAAATCATTCTATGTCCAAGCTCACGGCTTTAGTAGGGTCCTCACTCATAATGTTAGGCATATTTCCTTTATTTATATTCACTTTCGGCATTTATTATTATTATTCCAGGTTATTTATTAAGGTAGGTGAAATAGATTGGAAAGAAAAAACCAAGATGCTCATTTTCCCATTACTTATTATTTGCAATACGGTTGGTATAATTGCGATTACATTAAGACTGCCGGTTTTTTCCACCGTGAAAGCGTCTTATTTTCTAATATCAATGCCTGCATTTGCCATATTCCATGGCCAAGGGTTGATGGCTGGTGAAAAGCAACATCTTCTCAAAAGGGCAATAATCATCATATATGGAATTTTATTCGCCCTGGGGTTTTTGCATATTGTGCACATCTGTTCATTCCTGTATCGAATAAGCTGATAATCGCTGGGGCCAGATAGTATCATCAGCTTGCCCTGCCCGAAGATGTCTGGGGCCCATGATTACCTGGAGGCAGACACGACGCGGCCGGCCCCTGGGCGCTTAATACAACCGGCTCACCAGCTTGCCGTGGCGGTAGAGGGAGATATAGCTGTCCTGGGAGACGCAGACGCCCAGGACCCCCGGGGCATAGGCCGAGAACTCCCGGGTGACCTGGTGGCGCATGCCGCTGCCCAGGTCGTCCTTATCCGGGAGCAGGCAGATGTTGGCGGGTTTCAGGCGGGCCCGGAACTGGCAGGCCTCCAAGCGCTCGTTGAAGATCACCGCGCCGTCGGACTTGGCCAGGCCAACCAGGTGTTGGAACCACGGTTCGGCGATGGGCACCGGCTCGGCCAGATGCACCTGGTGTTCAATGGGGGTGTGGGGGTCATGAAGCCGGCTCTGGCTCAGGCCCAGGAGAAAGATGGCGCCGTGACCGCTGCGGCGCACCAGCTCCAGCAGTGCCTTGAGGCGGGGCAGGATCCCGGCCCCGTTAATGGAGCAACCGGGGCAGATCTCCTTCAACTGGCGCTCCAGATCCTGCCAGAAGATGTCCTGGAACAGGGGGATATGGAGGTGCCCCTGGCGGTATTCCAGGAGGGAGAGGCGGATGCGGGGGCTTTGGCGTCCCTTCAAGGCCACCCAGAAGCTGACCCGGCCCCGGTGGGAGATGGTGGCCAGGGGCAAGGCGGCGCGCCAGGCGGCGGTGGTGGTGAGCTGCCGCTGGGCGCCCTGGACGAGCTTGAGCAGGCCGACGATCCGGCCGCCGTGCATGGCCAGGAAGGTGGAGCGGCCATC
>JAGVPN010000163.1 GCA_020052215.1 Syntrophobacterales bacterium | reverse complement strand
TCATCATGATGGCGTTTTTCTTGACGATCCCCACCAGCATGATCACCCCCACAAAGGCGTAGATGTTCAGGTCCATGCCGAAGAGCATCAAGGCCAGCAAGGCCCCGACCCCGGCGGACGGCAGCCCCGAAAGGATGGTCAGGGGATGGATGAAGCTCTCGTACAAAATACCCAGGATCAGGTAGATCACCAGGATGGACATGATCAGCAGGAGCCACAAGCCCTGCATGGAGGCCTGGAAGGCCTGGGCCGCGCCCTGGAAGTTGGTGGTGATGGTGGCGGGCAACATCTGCCGGGCCAGCTTGTCCACTGCGGCCACCGCGTCGCCCAGGGCCGCGCCGGGCTTGAGATTGAAGGAGATGGTCACCGCCGGCAGTTGTCCTGAGTGGTTGATGGTCAAGGGTCCCAGGTTCCGGGTCAGGGAAGCCACCGCGTCCAGAGGCACCAACTGGCCTTTGCTGGAGCGGATATAGAGCCACTGCAGGGCCGCAAGGTCCATCTGGTAGCGGGGCTCCAGCTCCATGATGACGTCGTATTCGTTGTTGGGGGCGTAAATGGTGGAAATCTGCCGGGAGCCGTAGGCGTAGTAAAGGGCGTCCTCGACCTGCTGGGCCGTGACCCCCAGGGTGGCCGCCTTGTCCCGGTTGATCTCCACATTGACCTGGGGGTTTTTGATCTGCAGGTCGCTGGTCACGTCGATGAGCCCCGGCAGGGTGCGCACCTTGGCCTCCAGCAGGGGGGCATACTGGTACAGGTCTTTAATGTCCGGGCTCTGCAGGGTCAACTGATACAGGCTCTTGGTCAGCATGCCGCCGAGACGGATGGGGGGCAGGTTCTGCATGAAGGCCCGGATGCCCGGCACCGTGGCCAACTGAGGCCGCAATTGCTGAATAATTTCTTCTACCCCCGGGCGCTGGTTCCGGGGAATGAGGCGGATGAATATGCGGCCGGTGTTGCCCGCCACGTTAGGGCCGCTGGCCCCGACGCTGGAGAAAAAGTTCTTCACGTAGGGGTTTTTGTCGACAATGGCCGCCAACGCCTTTTGTTGCCGGACCATGGCATCGAAAGAGATGCCCTGGGCCGCTTCGGTAAAGGTAAAAATCGACCCCGTGTCCTCGCTGGGGAGAAATCCCTTGGGAATAATCCCTAAAAGGAACAGGGTGAGCACCAGGAGCAGGACGGAAATAATCATGGTGGACCGCTGGCGCCCGAGCACCCAGGTCAGGGTCCGGTCATAGACCTGGAGCATCCCCTGGAAGATGCGCTCCGTCACGTTGTAAAGGCGGCCGTGGCGCTCCTCCCGGGGCGGCCGTAAGAACCGGCTGCACAGCATGGGGGTGAGGGTCAGGGAAACAAAGCCGGACACCAGGATGGCCGCGGCGATGGTCACCGCGAATTCATGCAGCAGCCTCCCCAGGATGCCGCCCAGAAAGAACACCGGGATAAACACCGCGGCCAGAGACAGGGTCATGGAGAGGATGGTGAAGCCGATCTCCCGGGAGCCGTTGATAGCCGCCTGGAAGGGCGGCTCGCCCATCTCCATGTGCCGGACGATATTTTCCAGCACCACGATGGCGTCGTCCACCACGAACCCGACGCACAGGATCAGGGCCATGAGGGACAGGTTGTCCAGGCTGTAGTCCAGCAGATACATCACGGAAAAGGTGCCCACAATGGACATGGGCAGCGCCAGGCTGGGGATGACGGTGGCCGAGAAATTCCGCAGGAACAGGAAGATCACCATGACCACCAGCCCCAGGGCCAACAGCAGGGTGAATTGGACGTCGTTCACCGATTCCCGGATGGTGGCGGAGCGGTCGTACAGGGTGACGATTTGCACCGAGGCGGGGATCTGGTTCCGGATGCTGGGGAGCAGCTTATTAATGGAGTCCACCACCTCGATGGTGTTGGTGCCCGGCTGACGCTGGATGGCCAGGACGATGGCCCGGGAGGTCTTGTACCAGGAGGCGATCTTGTCGTTGGAGACGCTGTTGATTACCCGGCCCATCTCCGACAGGCGCACGGGTTGGCCGCCCCGGTAGGCCACGATGAGGGGCCGGTAGGCCTCGGCGGTGGTGAGCTGCCCCGTGGCCTGCACCGTAAAGGCCTGGTGGGGGCCGTAGAGGGTCCCGGTGGGCAGGTTGACGTTTTCTTTCTTGACCGCGTCGGCCACCTCGTTGATTCCCAGCCCCCGGCTGGCCAGGGCCTGGGGGTCCAACTGAATGCGCACCGCAAACTTCTGCTCCCCGAAGATCTGGACCTGGGCCACCCCGTTGATCATGGAGATGCGCTGGGCCATGAGGGTATCGGCATACTCGTTGACGGTGGACAGGGGCAAGGTCTCGGAGGTCACCGCCAGGTAGAGGACCGGCTGATCCGCGGGGTTCACCTTCTGGTACACCGGCGGGGTGGGCAGGTCCGGGGGCAACTGCTTGGCGGCCTTGGCGATGGCCGCCTGGACGTCCTGGGCCGCGCCATCCAGACTGCGGCTCAGGTTGAACTGCAGGGTGATCTGGCTGAGTCCCAGGGCGTTGGTGGAACTCATGGAGTCCAGGCCGGCGATGGTGGAGAACTGGCGCTCCAGGGGGGTGGCCACCGCCGAGGCCATGGTCTCGGGGGAGGCCCCGGGGAGATTGGCGGTCACCATGATGGTGGGAAAATCCACGTTGGGCAGATCGCTCACCGGCAGGTAGCGATAGCTCATGGCCCCGAAAAGCAGGATGGCCAGCATGACCAGGGTGGTCATGACCGGCCGGCGGATGAAGAGCTCGGTGAAGTGCATAGGGCCGCTCCGGGACGTTTAAGGCCCGGTCTTGATCTCCACTTTGGCTCCCGGCGCCAGCCGGAGCTGGCCGTCGGTCACAACCCGTTCCCCGGGCGTAAGCCCCTTGGTGATGATGACCTCGCCGTTGATGGAGCGCCCCACTTCCACGGGGCGAATCTCCACGGTCAGGTCGGGCTTCACCACGAAGACAATCTGCCCTTCCTGGCTAGTCTGAATGGCCTGGGAGGGGGCCAGGACGGCGTTGGGCTGAGAGGAGAGCTGCACCACCACATTGACGAACAACCCCGGCCACAGGCGCTTGGACTCATTGGTAAAAGTGGCTTTGCACAGTATGGTCCCCGTGGTTTTGTCCACGGTGTTGTCGATAAAGCTGAGGACCCCGACCTCGGGGTTGTTCTCCTGCCCGGCGATGACGGCCGAAGCCGGCACCTTCTCCGCCGCCATGTACTTCCGGACTGCCGCCAGGTTTTGCTCCGGGATGGCAAACGACACATAGATGGGCTGGATCTGGTTGATGACCAGCATGGCGGTGTCGGCGTCGGCCTTGATCTGGTTGCCCATATGTGCGATCAGGCTGCCGGTGCGGCCGGTGATGGGGGCCTTGATATAACAATAACTGAGATTGAGCCTGGCATTTTGCACCGCCACTTGATCGGCGTTGACCGTAGCGGCCAGGGACTCGGCGGTGGCCTTGGCCTGGTCGTAATCCTGCTGGCTGACGAACTGTTTCCTGATCAACTCGGCATAGCGCCTGGCATCGCCCTGGGCCTTGGTGGCCAGGGCCTTATCCCTAACCAGGTTCGCTTCCACCTGTCTGAGAGCCGCCTCATACGGACGCGGGTCAATCACGAAGAGGAGTTCGCCCGCCTTCACGTCCTGGCCTTCCTTAAAATTGACCTGGACCAGTTGACCTGACAGGCGGGACTTGATGGACACGGTGGAGTAGGCCTCAACGTTGCCGATGACCTTCAACTCCACGGGCACGGTCTTCTCGGTCACTGTGGCCACCAGGACCGGCACCGGCGGGGGCGGGGGCGGCTTTTTCTCGCCGGAACAGGCGGGCAAAAAGAACAAAGCAACTAACAAGAATCGAAGAACAAAAACAAGTAAGAAAGATTTTAAGTTCATAGCATTAAATTAGATATAAATACATTTTTTTTGAATGACTATTAAATATGACTATCATCAATTTATTCAACTGGATATGCTAAATTAATTTCAGTTCTTCTTCCTATTTCCTTTGCCAAATTGTCAAAATCCTGTTTTGCCCCTCGAACTGCCATGACATGGGCACCAATAGCTCCATCAGCTGGCTTTAAATGAAACATTGGTTTATGTGCCTCTTGCGCCAAAGGCATTAAACTCCTATAATGCTTAAGGAGAGCTAAGCAATGTGGGTCATCTTCTACTGAAACATTCGATTCTCCAGGATTATCCAGTACAGCATTCCGATATACATCGGGAATACGTTCAATCCAGCGATCATACGCCTTGACTGGTCTGTCCAATCTCACTGAGTGTTGCATAACTATATATCCAACAGGTTTCATTGCACCGGATGGAAGTTTAAGATCAACAGGATTTTTGCCTATTCTCTCATTCCATTCTTCACGCCATCGTCTCAATGTTGGACCTAAATTACGTAACCCCTGCAAGGAAAACAGATCGGGGGAAAGCGGTACGACCACAAAATTTGCAGATATAAGCGCCGCCCGGTTAATTGCTCCTAAATTGGGACCAAGATCCATTAAAATAATATCTGCTTGGTGGTTCAAAGCGGCATTCTGCATTATTCTCCAAAAGGCTGAGATAACACGAAATGCCCTCTCCTTTCGGTCCATACAGTCAGGCCAAACCGATGACAATTCATCTTCAAAACCGGAGAGCCAAAGGTCTCCAACTAGTATGCCCAGGTTTTCTTCAATGTATTCAAGATGAGGGTCAGCTATATCCCCAATACCTCTAAGTAAAGGTTGTATTGATCCGAAAATCGATAATGGATGATCGCTGTCAGGCCAGAGTTCTTCCAGGCGATCTTCCTCTAAAAATGCGGCGGTAAGATTGGCCTGAGGGTCGAGGTCTGCAGCTACAACCCGGATTCCGAGATCCGAGTACATCCAGGCAAGATGGTATACTAGCGAGGTCTTCCCGACCCCGCCTTTATTATTAAAGAAACCAATAATGGGAGTACTCAAGGCCTTCTCCTTACAATGACTAACACATGGGCATCTTTTGCAAAAAATTCTGGTGGCGGATTACCATTCTTTTCAAGTTCCCTTTGCGCAATTTGGATTCCCACACCAAATCTTTGAACGTAACCCAAGTTCTTAAGGGCTTCTGCTAAATGAGGATTGCGATAATCCGTTATCCCCGGCTCGCCAAAGTTCTCTTGATT
Source organism: Syntrophobacterales bacterium (assembly GCA_020052215.1). Lineage (GTDB taxonomy): Bacteria > Desulfobacterota > Desulfobaccia > Desulfobaccales > 0-14-0-80-60-11 > 0-14-0-80-60-11. The sequence continues at coordinate 1,352 of JAGVPN010000163.1, read as the reverse complement.
TACTTGTCCGTAGGGGCCACCTGGATTAATAATTTCAATTCGGTCACTAAACCATGTGATCCGAGCTGGAGCATTTGTTGCCTCATAAGTGCGATGTAAAACGCTATTTCTAGCCAACTGCTGAAGTGCAACTAACGGATAATCGGGGTGCCGAATTTCGATTGGTTGTGTTGTTATATCAGATGAAACAGAAATGTGTGCTTTAAAAGTTTCATCCAGCATCCAAAGCATCTCTGACAAGGGGCCATCAATCTCTTTTTGGTCTTTAATCGGGTCTGCCAGAGTTTTCCCATCAATGCGAAGAAATTGTATATATGCGCCAGGAATAAACTGTCTTGGATCTTTACCAACCACTAAAATTCCGAGAACGGTTGGTTTTGGGTCAGTATCGGCTGTTACAAATCGCATTGAGCAAAGTTGCTGCTCAATCGTTCGCTGATTATTCTCTAAGACCTCAGTTGGCAAAGCTGAGGGCAAATAAACCTTGCTGAAAAGATCAAGATCAAGATCTTTTAACCAGGCTGATGGAACGAGTTGGATATCGAAAGGCAAATCCTTGTATCGGCGCTTTTCGGAAAGACGTCGTTCTTCTTCCGGCGTAGCAATAGCCCGGCGTGGTCCCACCCGAATGTAAGTCCGCCCTTTATGACGGACTGGTGGGGCGTCAGAAGGCTCAACTATAACGACTGCTAAGTCACATCCTTTCACTATTCTCTTCTGAACCGTCATCATTGGAAATGGCATAATATTGCCATCGGATCGCATATCGGCCAGTGTAAGAAGTAACTGATCTATTATAGTTAGATTTGTGCAGGTTCCATCGTCATTAGCACCAATGAATAGAACTCCAGGTTGCTGGTGGTTCGGCAAATCGTTTGCGAACGCGCAAATTGCCTGCCGAATCTTATCCCTTTCAGCAATGGAAGCCTTGCGCTCCACCCTATCAGATTCAATATCATTCAATAGGCTTATGAGCTCTTTATCATCCATAGGATTTGATTTTCCCTCGGAATTAGACCACAGGCAATTTTTCTATTTATATCTAAAATTTGCATGCGATGGCAAACTTTAATCTTCACGGCTTGATCAAGAATTGTTTTTATGCAATATGCACCTTAAACCGCGCCACCGCCAGGGCCAGCATGCCCAGGCCCAGGAGGGTCATGGCCGTGATCTGGGGCCACAGGAGGGCCAGCCCGGCGCCCTTGAGAAAGACCCCCTGGGTTACGACAATAAAGTACATCAGCGGGTTGAGCCGGGTGAGATACTGAAAAAACACCGGCATGTTGGCGATGGGGAAAATGAGCCCGGACAGGAGAATGGCCGGGGTCAAATACAGGTTGCCGGCCATC
>JAGVPN010000227.1 GCA_020052215.1 Syntrophobacterales bacterium | reverse complement strand
GTCGCAACCCCCGTAGGGGCGGTGAGCGCACCGCCCCTACAATTCGGATTATCGCGTTTGCCATAAATTCCTTCCGTTTGGAGGTTCTTAAATCCCCCTTTTTCAAAGGGGGATTTTAACCATAATTCCTTGTATCATAATTAAGTTATAAACAATTATAACAAATAAATAATATATAATGTTGACAATTTATTTTTTATGGTCTACTATTTGTCAAGAAAAAAGAGGGGTTGTGCCCAGATAAATGCCAAACCCATCGAAAGGTGGGGACGGAAAGCTACGGGTCTTAAAGAGATAGCCGGGCTGCCTGAGGGGGGCAGCTCGGTTTTTTTGTGCCGTGCGGGCCTAAACCGATTTATACCCGGGAAGAGGTATCCCCAAAACCATTTTTCGACTGCGGGGCCAAGGCGGCCAGGGGCCCCGTGGTGGCCGCGCCGATGTTTGGAAAGGTGCTCCGGGTTTTTTGGTTGGCGGCTGGTCAAGTGCCTCCCATAGGAATTGAGCGGGATTTTTTAGATGCATTAAGGTTTTTTCGGGCAACAGCCGTTAATTAAAATAACCTGCACAGGCTGTTACCTTTTAGTGAACCAAAAGATGAGGCCACGATGAAAAGGGCGCCTAATTTTTGCCACCCAAGGGTAAACTGGAGAGCCCTTCGGTTGAAAAAATGCGCCCTGCTGATCGGGTTATGCGTTATTGGCTTGACGCTTGGGACCGGAGGCGCCGCTTTTGGAATCACCCTAGATTTCTCCACTACCCCCGGGGCCTACCTGAATTTTGTCGGGGGGAGCGGTCCATATTTCGAGTTTACCAATAATTCGTCGGGCAATTCTTTCAAAATTACGGGTGTGCATGATGGGGCCGGCGGGAACAGCGTGGGCCTTTTGGGCAGCATCTCGGGTAAGTTTTATATCGGGGCAGTCACGCAAATCGGCCCCCAATATACGGCCCCCGTCTCCGGAACGGGAACCCTGACCATCAATGATGGGTCCGCCAATTTTACCGCTGACATTAATTGGGGGAATATTTATACTATTGGAGCGACCGGCAGTATGAATTATACTGGGAGCATCAACCTGTCTAATATCCATTACACCGGCAGCAATGCTGACCTCACGGCCTGGGAAGATGATCCGAAGGCGGCAGTGAATTTTACGTTCAGCAAAACCAGGACCCTGTTGCAGTTGACTGCAAACGGGGCAAAAAATAGCACCTCGTTCTCCGGCAGCCTCAGCGCCGAGCAAGAACCTCCCGAATCCGGTGGCGGCAGCGGTGTGCCAACGCCTTCCACCTTGATCCTCCTGGGCACCGGCCTGGTGGGGCTGGTGGGGTTGCGCTACCGGAGGAGAGCAAAGGGTTAGGGGGTCTGCCCCGAAGGGGTCCCCGGTTTGGTTGTTGCAGGGATGAGTGTAGCGGTTTTCAGCAGGAAGTGTAAGGATTTTTTTGAGCCCAGTAAGCTTTTCCCGAGAAAATCCGTTAAGTCAAATAATCTGCAAGGGATAGCAGATTTTGGAGAACCGAAAGGTGAGGCCCGATGAAAAGGCTGTCGCAACTTAGCCGCCCAAGGGCAAGCTGGAGATTCCTGGCGTTGAACAAAAGAGCCCTGCTGATCGGGTTATGCGTGATTGGCTTGAACATAGGAGCCGGGGGCAGCGCCTTCGGGATCACGCTCGAGATCGCCAGTACCGGAAATGCTCCCCTGCATTTTGTCGGAAAAATTGGCACTGCCAGCGCCTATTTCGAGTTTATCGATTCGTCCGGCCATTCCTTCCAAATTACGGGCTCTGATGGAGCCGGGGACAGCCTGGGCCTTTATGGCAGCATCTCAGGTACGTTCAATATCGGGACAGTCCATACAGCCGGCAGCACTTATTACGCCGACGTCACCGAAATCGGAATCTTGACCATCCTGGATGGGGCCACCCCCTTCACGGCTACGGTTCAATGGAATGAAATTTACACGTATGGCACGGGGGGCGGAATAAATTATAATGCTTCTGCCAACCTGTCAAATATCGCTTACGGCGGAACCAGATCCGACCTCCAGGGCTGGATCGCTGAGCAGACGGCGGTAGTAGGGTTTACCTTTACCAACCCCGCAAAGACCCTGGAGGACTTGACTGCACCCGGGGCAGACAATAGCACCGCGTTCGGCGGCACCCTCAGCGCCATCCCGGTGCCGGCCAGTGTGCTCCTCCTGGGCACCGGCCTGGTGGGGCTGGTAGGGCTGCGCTATCGGAGGAGAATCAAAGCTTAGCGCCAGTCTGCCCCCAAAGATTTCCGGCCCCCGGCGCCCCACGCCGGGGGCCTTTTTTTACGGTCTGGAACGGGGCGAGGCCTGATCCGGACGATTTTCCATTGATAAACCTCCGGTGCTGGTTTAAATATTAAAGATAACCCGCCTTACGAAAAAACCGGAAAAAGGACCTCCCATGAAAATTCACGAATATCAAGCCAAAGATTTGCTGAAGAAATTCAACGTGCCGGTGCCCCAGGGCAACGTGGCCACGACCTCCCGGGAAGCCCGCCAGGTGGCGGAAGAATTGGCCGACGGCCCCTTTGTGGTCAAGGCCCAGATTCACGCCGGGGGCCGGGGCAAGGGCGGGGGCATCAAGGTCGCCGCCACCTTCGAGGAAGTGGAGAAGATAGCCGACCAGATCCTGGGCATGACCCTGGTCACGCCCCAGACCGGCCCCGAAGGCAAGGTGGTCAACAAGGTCTTAGTGGAGCAGGCCCAGGACATCGCCCAGGAACTCTACCTGGGGATGGTAGTGGACCGCGGTGCGGGAAAGCCGGTGATCATGATGAGCGCCGAGGGTGGCATGGAGATCGAGGAAGTGGCGGCCCGGACCCCTTCGCTAATATTTAAAGAGGCCATAGACCCGGCCGCGGGCTTCTCCCCTTACCAGGCCCGGAACCTGGCCTTTGGGATCGGGCTGGCTCCCACCCTGATCCGTCCGGCCACAAGTTTCATTGAGAATTTCTACCGCCTGTTCACCTCCCTGGACTGCTCCCTGGCGGAGATCAACCCCCTGGTGGTCACCAAGGGCGGGGCCATGCTGGCCCTGGACGCCAAGCTCAACCTGGACGACAACGCCATGTTTCGCCACCACAACCTGGCGGCCATGGAAGACCCGGACGAAATGGACCCGCTGGAGCACGAGGCCCGGAAGCACCACCTGAACTATATCCGCCTCACCGGCAACGTGGGGGCTATGGTGAACGGCGCCGGCCTGGCCATGGCCACCATGGACCTGATCAAGGCTGCCGGGGCCGACCCCGCCAACTTTCTGGACGTGGGCGGCGGAGCCTCCGCCGAAATGGTGGCCAACGGCTTCCGCATCATCCTGGGCGACCCCAATGTCAAGGGGGTGCTCATCAACATCTTCGGCGGCATCCTCCGGTGCGACATCCTGGCCAACGGCGTGGTGGAAGCGGTGAAACAGGTTAAGGTCCAGGTGCCCATTATCGTGCGCCTGGAAGGCACCAACGTGGACCAAGGCCGGGAGATCCTGGCCAAATCCGGCCTCACCTTCACCGTGGCCACCGACATGCTGGACGCGGCGAAGCAAGTGGCGGCGCTGGTGGCCTGAAAGACCGGACGCAGGCGGTCTGAGAACTCAAAGTAGGACCAGGACCATCCCTGGCTTTTAAACGCCGGGGATGGCGGTTCCACCTTTTTTATCCGGTGCGGCGAGCCAGGCGACTTCACCTTTTCCCAGCCAGTCGCACCCCGAGTGCGGCTCGGTCGGAGCAGATCTATGAACCGATTGCATCGGCTCCTCGTAGGCCTCAGTATTCTCACCCTCTTGGGGGCCGGAGGGTCATGGGGGCAAACCGGTCCCCGGGAAGGGGAGGGAGTCGGCCCCGGCAGCCTGTATGACCTCCAAACCGTGACCACCATCTCCGGGGTCGTCATCTCCCTGACCCCTCCCCAGGCTGAGGCGGGTTTGCCCTACCTGGCGTATCTGACCTTGCGGACCGAGAAGGAAAAAATCAAGGTCTTTCTGGGCCCCAGTCTCTATGTCGACAAGTTGCCGGTGAAGATCAAGGTCCTGGACAAGATTCAGGTAACCGGCTCCAAGGTCACGTGGGAGGGAAAACCGGTGATTTTGGCGGCGGAGGTCAAAATAGCCGACCAGGTCTTGAAGTTGCGGGAGCCCAACGGGACTCCGGTCTGGAGCGGCCGCGGCCGGCCCTAAAGGGGTATTGCCCTGCCGCCCGCCGCT
>JAGVPN010000159.1 GCA_020052215.1 Syntrophobacterales bacterium | reverse complement strand
CGCCACCTCCTGCACCCGGGCAAAAGCCTCCATGCCCACCACCACCAGGGTGGCAGTAGCTGGGGTGAACTCCCGGCGGTAAAATTCCTGAAGATCCGCCACCCCAATATTATCCAGGCGAGGGAGTTCTCCCGGCACCGCATGGCCGTAAGGCGAATCTCCGAAAAACAGGCGCAGGTACCGGATATTGGCCATTTCCCGGGGATCGTCTTGCTGGTGCACCAGTTCGGCCCGGCGGCGCTCGGCCAGGAGGGAGAACTCGTCCTCCAGGAACCCGGGGGTCTGGACCACTTCGGCCATGGTGGCCATCAACTCCGGGAAATCCTCGCTCAGCCCTTCCAGGTTCACCAGGGTGGCGTCCCAGCCGCCCCGGGCGTTGAGCGCCGCGCCCCGGGATTCGATGTCCTCCGCCAGCTGCAACTGGGTGCGGCGGCCGGTGCCCAGGGTGAGCAGCTCCGCGGCCCAATCGGCCACTCCGGGCTTGTCCAGGGGATCGGTTTCGGCGCCCCGCTTGGCCATGAAGGTGAGGCTCAGCCAGGGCACCCGGTCGTACTCCACGCCTAACAGCTGCATGCCCCCCGGCAGGGTGGCCTGGTGGATTTCCGGAAGATTGTATGCCATATCGGTGTCCTTTTAGTGAGCAGTGAGCAGTTAAGGCCAGAGGGCCAGTTTAATGTATGGTGGATACTGCCAACCATTTATAAAACGGTCAACTTCAGGCGGGCAGTGCCCGCCCTACATTACTGGGTCTCGTTTAAGAACATCCTGATCCGTTCGGCGTTGGATTTCCAGGTCGGCTGCGGGGGAATGTGAGGCCCCTCGAACACTTCCACCGCGATGAGACGGGGTAACAGTTCTTTGGCCCGGCGCCGGGCAGGCTCCACCGGAATGAAAATATCCGATTTAGCCAGGAATAACAATGTCGGGGCCGTGAACCCGGCCAGGTTTTTTTTATTGAATGGTCCCGGAGGGGCCAGGTTTAACTTGAAGTGGCGCAGGGTGGCGTCGAACACCTGCAGCGAATAGTCATCCGTTTTGCCGGCCAAAGGCTGAACTGTGCCAATCAGGCGTTCCCGGCTGGGAAAATAGCGGTACAGCAGGCAAGGGATAAAAAATTTGATGGCCGTGGAGAAGAACGGCACCCGGGTGAGGCCGGCGGGCGCCACCAGGGCCGCCCGGGAGATGCGCTCCGGGGCATAAGAGGCCGTTTCCAGGAGAATGCCTCCTCCGAAGGAAACCCCGATAAACGGAAGTCGTTCCAGGCCAAGGCCGTTAAGGACGTCCACCATCCATTTGCCATAATTGTGGTCCCCGGGCGGCACCCGGGTCTGGGCGCTGCGGCCCGGTTGGCCGATGGGGTCCGGTGCGTAGACCCGGTAGTCTCTGGTAAGGGGCAGGAACCATTCCAGGATGCGAGGCGTCCCGGTGCTGATGCCGGTCAACACCATCACGGGCGGCGCCTCTTGAGGGCCGGCTATCAAGACATGGGTGCGCCCGAAACGGGTATCCACCATCCGGCTATCAGTTTCGATGGCGAGATTGGCCAGTTTTTTCTCATAGAGGGCTATGACTTCAGCTTCGCCCTGGGCGCTTCGGTAGATGGAGGCGACGGGCATGTGGTTTTCTCGGATACCATTTCTCCTTAAGCCAACGGCCCCAGGGCCTGGCTCTTTTCCGGGGTGACCGGCTGCAGCACCACCACGGTGCGGTTGTCCTCCCGGAGGTAGGTCCGGGCCACCCGGAGAATGTCATCCGCGGTAACCGCCTCCAGGGAGCTGAGAATCCGGTTGGCCAGTTGGGCGTCGCCGGTCTTCAGGTGAAAGAGGCCCACTAACAGGCCCCGGAAAAAATTGTGGGCCAGAGAGCGCACCGCCTGGGAGCGCAGCAGTTTTTTGGCCCGGGCCAGTTCCGCCGGGGTCACGCCCTCCTGGGCGAGCCGGTTAAGCGCGGCCCAGAGCTCCGTCTCCAACTCCGGCAGGGATTGGCCCGGGGCCGCCACCGCGGCGATGATCAGGAGGTCCGGGTCCTGGGCCGAGAAGGGCAGGGGGGCCAGTTCCACGTCCAGGGCGATGGCCTTGCCCTTCCGGACAAAATCCTGGTGAAACCGGGAGGCCTTGCCGCCGGAGAGGATGGTTGCCAGCAGGTTCAAGGGGTAGAGATCCGGGTGGTCCAGCCCCACGACATGAAACCCGGCGAACAGGGCTTCCACCTGGGAAACTTTTTTCAAGATGGCCCGGCGCTCACCCCGCTGGGGCGGCTCCACGACCTTGGGGGCGGGGGCCGCGGCCGGGGCGGGAATCTTGCCGAAATACCGGTCCACCAGATTATGGGCCCGGACAGGCTCCACGTCCCCGGCGATGACCACGGTGATCTTGCCGGGCTGGTAGTGGCTGCGGTAGTAGGCCAGGCAATCCTCCAGGGTCATGCGGTGCAGGTCCTGGTCCCAGCCCACCACCGGCCAACCGTAGGGGTGCTGGGTGTAGGCGGTGGCGAACAATTGCTCTTCCACCAGCCCGAAGGGGCTGTCCACGGAGCGCAGTTTCCGTTCGCTGATGACCACCTGGCGCTCCGGCTGAAAGGTGTCGTCGTCCAGCTTCAGGTTCAGCAGGCGGTCGGCCTCAAGCGTGAGGCCCAGTTCCAGGTGTTCCGCGGGCAGATTTTCAAAATAAGAGGTGTTGTCCCGGGTGGTGAAGGCGTTGATCTCCCCGCCCTTGGCCTGGAGGATGCGGGAGAACTCTTCAGGTCCCAGGGTCTCGGTCCCCCGGAACATCAAATGCTCGAAGAGGTGGGAAATACCGGTGATGCCCGGCAGCTCGTGGCGGGAGCCCACCTGGTAGTGAATCTGCAGGGAGACGATGGGCAAACGATGATCCGGGAGCACGAACAGGGTGAGGCCGTTGACCAGGGTAAAGCGCTCCAGGCTGATTTCGGGCTGCCAGGCGGCCGGATCGAAGTTGGGGGATGGGGTCATAGAAAATTCTCCTCCAGGGTTCGCTAAAATCCTTATCTTTTCGTTCCCTCGTTCCCAAGCTCAGCTTGGGAACGAGGAAATGGGGAAAAAGGCGAAAAGGTTAAAAGGGGAAAACGCTTATTGCCTTAGCTCCGAAAAGGTAACGGTTTGAGCATTAAGACACGCAGTGATCATCCGGTTAAACATTTGGGGTTCCCAGAAGCGTCGAT
>JAGVPN010000017.1 GCA_020052215.1 Syntrophobacterales bacterium | reverse complement strand
CCGCTGGGAGCGACTTTTGGCGGCATGCGCGACGGCCGCCCGCGCTTTCAACTCCAGGGCGTCGAATTCCGCTAAGAGTTGGCCTTTCTTCACCCGGTCACCCTGATCGGCATAGAGTTTTTCCAAAATGCCGGTGATCTTGGGGCTCACCGTTACCGGCACTTTGCACTGCACCGTACCGGGGCCGTGGACCTTGCCGTGAATTTCCACCTGCTGGACCGCGATGACCGGTACCGGCGGTCTATGCCAAATCAGGCGGTAGCCCAGCAAAATGATGATGAGGATGCCGATGCCAATCCCTATTGCCTTTTTGCCGCCGGGTAAGGTCACGGCTTTTGTCCCCCGTTGTTGCTGGGCTGATATGATGGCGTTGGGCCGGAACCTACGATCTGCCTGATCCGGGCCCGGCCGATCTCGTAGGCCACGGCATATTTGATATAGGTGAACCGGGAACTGGTCAAATCAACCTGAGCTTGCAGCACATCCAGCCCGATGGCCTTGCCATGGCGGTAAAGGGCGTCGGCGCTGGCATAGGCCTCTTCGTTGGTTACTATGGTCTGCCGGGTGGTAACCACTCCCTGGCGAGCGTTCTCCTGGTCTTTCCAAGCAGTGGTTAGATCCACCTTTATGCCGTTGAGGCGATCCCGCCTTTTTTCCAGCAGTTGCAGGTTCTGGGAGTTGACCTTGGCTACCTGCGCCCTGGTCAACCCGCCTTCAAAAAAAGGATATTCCATAAAGACCCCGGCTATCCATTCCGGCTTGGTGCCTCCCAAATCCCGGTGCCGGACGTCGCTGCCCGCCTGGAGGCTGACTTCGGGCATATAAGACCCCCGGGCCGCTTTGACCAGGGTCTGGCTTTGCTCGATCTCCAAACTGAGCCTTTTCAGCTCAGGATTGGTTTTAACTGTTTCCTGCCACAAGGAGTTGATATCGCCGGCTGCCGCAAACTTCTCGGGGAGCTGGCCCTTAATATCCACCGGCGCCGATTCTTTTAACCCCATGGTGCGTGATAGGATTTCCCGGGCCAGGCGCACCGCGTTGTCCCCTTCCACGACCGCCTGCTCCGCCTCTGAAACCTGGGATTGGGCCCGGAAGGAATCCAGGTGAGTGATTTTGCCGGCCTGGAAAAAGGCGTTGGTGAGTTTGGCAAACTCCTGCCGCTGCCGTAAGGCCTCCTGGGCCACCTGCAGATTCTCCTTGGCCTCGATCAGGCGATAAAAGGCCTCGGTCACCGCAAAAGCCACTTCTTCCGCGGTGCGTTGGACCTCCTCCTTCTGGGCCTGGGCGCCGATCTTGGCAGCCTTGGTATTGTAATGGGTCTTTAAGCCGTCAAAGATTATCTGCTTGCCGGTAACGCTGGTCAACCCCTCCCGCTTGAACAATTCAAAGTTGGTGAGGGCCCCTCCCGAAGAAAATCGGTTGGGCGGCTGCCGATCATAGTAGGACACTAAAACGAGGCGAGGAAAAAACTTGGACCTCGCCGCCTGGTAGTCCGCCACCAGCTCCTGGACTTTTTCGCGGGAGGCGCTGAGCACCGGGTTTTGTTCCCGGGCCAGAGCCAGGCATTCGTCCAGGTTGAGGGATTGATAGTCGGCTGCTGAGGCAATAATAGCCGCCCCCAAAAGGATAACGGCCGCCATGGTGAACTGGGAAATAATGCAAACCAATGCCTTCAACTCACAACGCACGGTTCTCTCCGCCTGAATGATTATTGATTTTCCAGAAGTCAGCAGGCCGCTTATTTTAAGTAACACCTAAGATTGTTCAATCCGGCGCGCCGTCCTCAATTTTTGGGAGGCATGGGAGAGATTTTCGGCAAGCAGGTCGCAGCCAAGAGACCCGCCAGCAAGATCAGCATTGCCGCCCCCACAAAGACTGTTGGGAAGCCCCACCTGATCAAGATCTGGCCGTTGATCAAGGTGCCGAGCCCGCCGCCCACAAACATATTGAAGGAGGCCAGGGACATGACCGTCCCCCGCCGTTGGGGCATAAGTTGCTGGGCCACGGTTAACAAACTTGATTGAATAATAATGAAGCCCAGGCCGAAACCTGCCAGGGAAAGGCAAAGCCAGAGCGGAGAATGCCAGGCGCCCATGGCCGCCCACGAGACACCGCCGAGCATTCCGGCCCCCAAAAGCAGTTTGTTGCCATGTTTTGCTCTCCAGGTCCCGGCTTTCCGCCCGCCGAATATCGTGCCAAGACCGAAGCAGGTGAGGATGAGACCCACCCAGAGGATGTTGTAGCCCGTTCTGACCTCCACGAATTTTCCGGCATAGGAGAAGCTGCCAAAAACTGAAAAGCCGTTAAGGAAAATTATGGCCACAGTCTTGAGGAGGTCGGTTTTGGCCAGGGCCTCTTGATAAGCGGCGCGGAATTCCAGGGCAGTAGCGCTACCCGGTCTTTTTTCAATGGTACGCCACATGACCAAAGCGATGATCAGGCCGGCCAGGCCATAAACCAGATAAACCAGGCGCCAGGAGCCGAAATAGGCCAGCGCCCCCCCGATAGCCGTACCGGATGCCCCTCCGAGAAACATCATTCCCAGCACCTTGCCCAAAGCATTTTGCATCTCTTTGGGGTCACGACCGAAACTATCGCCGATTAACGACATGGTAACCGGTAAGATGCCCGCTGCGAAGGCGCCGCTTACCGCCCGAAAAACACTCAACGAGGTCAGGCCCAGGGCCAGGGCGCTGAGAGCGCAGAAAATGGCTGTTCCGCAGGCCGCCAGGTTGATGATTCTGGCTTTGCCGTATCGGTCAGCTAAGGGACCGAAAAGCAGCGTAAAAAAACCAAATGGAAGCATATAGGCAGTGATCATAAGGGCCGCGGCGCTGATCTCCAGGTGAAAATCCCTGGCGACTTCCACGATAAGGGGAGCGGCCACATAATTGTCTCCATTAGCCCAAAAAACCATGATTCCCAGAACCATGACCATGCTGCGCAGAGATGTGCTATCCATGTTACTCCTTTCTCGGACTCCGTCCCACAAAGGGGATGCGACCCAAAACCCACCTTTGCCGCGTGCTTTGCAGCTCTTCTGTTCGTTTCGGGTCTATCGAAATAGTCCGCCGGAAATTTTCCTTCTTTGACATTTTCATTCCCACAAATTAAGCCGGGAGTATATGATTGGAATCATACCTCCCATATTTCTGCACCGTACAGGGGGCCTGATGCTGGAGAAAATCCCTTTTTTTGCAACATTGCCGGAAACCTTGCGTAAGGAGATAGAAAAGATTGCTCGACCGATTTTGTTGAAAAAAGGGTCAATCCTTTTTTCGCCGGGGGATGTAACGCGGGGCTTCTATGCGGTAATTGAGGGCGCTGTCAAGGTCTATCGACTTTCCTCCAAAGGGAAAATGATCACCTTGGAAATCGCCGGACCCAAAAGCACCTTTGCAGAGGCCAGCATATTTTCAGATATCTACCATTGCTTTGCAGAGGCATTGAGGGAT
>JAGVPN010000176.1 GCA_020052215.1 Syntrophobacterales bacterium | reverse complement strand
GCCGGTGTGCCGCATCATGGATTACGGCAAGTTCAAGTATGAGCAGAGCAAGAAACTGCAAGAAGCCCGGCGTAAGGCGACCACGATCCAGGTCAAGGAAATCAAGGTCCGGCCCAAGATCGAAGAGCACGACATGAACTTCAAATTGAAGAATACCCGGCGCTTTTTAGGCGAGGGCGACAAAGTCAAGATCTCGGTAATTTTTCGGGGCCGGGAGATTGCCCATACGGACCGCGGGTTTCGCCTTCTGTCCCAGATGGTCGAAGCCCTGGCGGATGTGGGAACCGTGGAGCAGAATCCCAAGCTGGAAGGCCGGAATCTCTCCATGATCGTTACCCCCAAGTAGTCCTGAGCTAGTTCCGGTGTAATGACGGGTCCACCGCCCAGGTGGTCTGGGGAAAGGATTTTTTTGCAGACATATTGTTAAAATGTGACGAATAGAGTATAAATTATAATTTTGCCTGTTAGCGGAATATAAGCTCCAGGAACCGGATAATTCACCCGGCCGCCTGTCTGGAGGCCGGCAGTGTTAGCACCATGTGAGGTTAGCCATGCCCAAGATAAAGACTCATCGGGGAGCTGCCAAACGCTTCAAGGCCACGGGCAAGGGCCGCCTGAAGCACAAGCAGCCCTACACCAGCCACATTTTGACCAGCAAACCCGCCAAGCGCAAGCGGCAGCTGCGGCAGGCGGCCTACCTGTCCGGGGCCGAGACCAAAAGCCTCAGGCGCCTGCTGCCTTATATCTGAGATAGGAGTACGTTATGCCACGCGTCAAGAAAAGCGTTGCCTCAAGGGCGCGCCGGAAAAAATGGCTGGGAATGGCCAAAGGGTTCCGCAGCGGCCGGCGCCGGCTTTACCGTTCCGCCCGGGAGGCTGTGGAACGCGCCCTGACTTTCGCCTACCGCGACCGCAAAGTGCGGAAACGGGAGTTCCGCGCCCTGTGGATCGTCCGCATCAACGCCGCGCTGCGGCCGCTGGGAATGTCCTACAGCAAATTCATCGGCGGGCTGAAAAAGGCCGAGATCAACCTGGACCGCAAAGTCCTGGCCGATATGGCGGTCTTCGACCCCCAGGGGTTCGCCCGGGTCGCCGACCTCTCTCGCCAGGCGCTGTAAGACCCGATCTTCAGTTTTCGGTTCCCAGTTTATACCCCCCTTTTCTAAAGGGGGGCAGGGGGGATTAAATAGCCGCCTCATAATCCCCCTGAATCCCCCGTGAAGTTAGGGGGATTTGAAGGCTTCCGCCCCCCGTTCGGATTAACTCGAAATAATCAATCGGACCGAGCCATAATGACGGTTGAGGAAATCAAGGATCTCGAAGACAGCGCTTTTCGGGAAATCGGGCCGGCGCAAAATCCCGAGGACTTGGAGCGACTCCGGGTGAAATACCTGGGGCGCAAGGGCGCCCTGACCGGCATCCTGCGGAGTCTCGGGGGACTTGCCCCCGAGATTAGGCGGATCATCGGCCAGGAAGCCAACCGGGCCAAAGAGGCCCTGGAAACAGCCCTGGATGAAGCCCTGCGTTCTCTGAAGGATGCGGCCCGCCTGGCTGAGCCCCCCGCCACCGACGTCACCCTGCCGGGACGGCGGCTTACCCGGGGCCGGCTCCACCCGTTGAACCGCATCATGGCCGAGGTCTGCGACATCTTCCTCCACCTGGGCTTTGAGGCGGTGGAAGGCCCCGAAGTGGAACTGGACTGGTACAACTTCGAGGCCCTTAACCTGCCCCCGGACCACCCGGCCCGGGACATGCAGGACACCTTTTACTTCAACGACCAGGTGCTGCTCCGGACTCACACCTCCCCCATGCAGATCCGCACCATGGAAGTCCGCCAGCCCCCGGTGCGCATCATCGCCCCGGGCAAGGTCTACCGCCGGGACTCGGACATCACCCACTCCCCCATGTTTCACCAGGTGGAAGGCCTGCTGGTGGATAAGGGAGTGACTTTTGCCGACCTCAAGGGGGTCCTCACCGCCTTCGTGCACCAGATGTTCGGCCCGGAGGTGGGCGTGCGCTTCCGGCCCAGCTACTTTCCCTTCACCGAACCAAGCGCTGAAGTGGACATCGAATGCGTCATGTGCGGGGGGCGCGGCTGCCGGGTCTGCCAGGCCACCGGCTGGCTGGAGGTCCTGGGCTCCGGCATGGTCCACCCCGCGGTGTTCGAGGCCGTGGGCTACGACCCGGAAACCTACACCGGCTTCGCCTTCGGGCTAGGCATCGAACGCATCGCCATGCTGAAATATGGGGTGGACGACATCCGCCTGTTCTTCGACAACGACCTCAGATTCCTGCGACAATTCTGATATTAATTTCTCCTATCAATTGAACCTCAAACCTGCTGCATCAGCCGCCAGTAGTGCCTCGGTGACCGCGCCTTTGGTTTGCACCAGGCAATTCCTTAGAGCCGAACCTCCCCAGGGGTAATAATTTTCATTAAACACGATATAATTTCCTTTAAATACGCTAAAATGTGCTATCATGCTTTCCTGACAGAGATCCTTCTGGCAGATCCGTATCTCTTATCCTCCAGATAGCGGCCAGGGACTTGAGAACTTTGTTGCCGCATAATTTAAACTAACGTGAGGTGCTTAGATGCTTTCTAAGAGTTACAACCTTAAGTCGGCACAGGAGGAATTGCGAGAAATGGAGAGAGAATTCAAAATAGTAATGGATAATATCCCAGCTGTACTTTTTAAGGGATATCTTGATGGCGCAGTTGATTTCTATGACAATAAGATAGAGATCATGACCGGTTACTCCGACGAAAAGTTTATGTCGAGGAGTATTAAATGGACTGATCTGATTCTTGAGGAAGATCATGACAATACTAAGATGATATTCATTCGAGCCTTAAAGACAAACAAGGCTTACGTACGGGAATATAGAATAAAAACTTTACATGGGAAGATAATCTGGATTCATGAGAGGAGTCAGATTGTCTGCGATCAAAATGGCAAAGTGGAGTATGTCAGCGGCTTGTTCTTTGACATCACTGATCGCAAGCAACTTGAAGATGAGCTGCGGAGGACCGAACAGAATTATCAAATAGTATTAAATAACATCCCCGCAGTGCTTTTTAAAGGATATTTAGACGGTTCCATTGACGCCTTTGACGGGAAAATTGAACCTATGACCGGTTACGCCAAGGAAGAGTTCGAATCCCGGCGCCTGAAATGGATCGACCTGATCCTTCCCGAAGACCTGGAGCAAACCAAGCAGATATTTATCCAGGCTCTGAAGACCAGTAAGTCTTATGTCCGGGAATACCGGATCATGCACAAAAAGGGGGAAGTGGTCTGGGTCCATGAACGGAGTCTGATTGTCTGCGATGCTGAGGGTAAGGTGGAACATGTCAGTGGTCTATTCTTTGACATTACCGAACGCAAGGAACTGGAAGCCACCGTGGCCGAGCGTAATTCTCAACTGCGGGAGGCCAATGAGCGACTCACGCAATGGGCCAACGAACTGGAGCAACGGAATTATGAGATCAGTCTCCTCGGCAAGATGGGTGAACTCTTGCAAAGCTGTAATACCAGCGAGGAAGCCTACATCGGCATCCGGCAAACCGTCGAAAAACTGTTTCCCGATGACTCCGGGGCGGTATATCTCTTTAATTCTTCCCGCAAATTGCTGGAGGCGGCTGCCCAGTGGGGCGCAGCCCCGCCGTTCGAGACCGTGTTCGCCCCGGACGAATGCTGGGGGCTCCGGCGGGGGCGGCCGCATGACCTGGCTGAGATCGCGGCTGGATTTAGGTGCCGGCATGTCGAGCCGGAGAGGTCAGTATATTTTTGCGTTCCTTTGATGGCCCAGGGTGAGGCCATT
>JAGVPN010000416.1 GCA_020052215.1 Syntrophobacterales bacterium | reverse complement strand
GGCTGGAGGGCCGAGGCCAGGGAATCGGTGAGCACGGCCACCTCATCGGGGAGGTGATCCGGCACCCGCACCAGCCGGCTGGGGTGGGCGGCCATCATCTCGGCCATGCCGCCCCCCACGCCCCGGGTGAAACCCAGAATCACCCCGGGCGCCAACTCACCCGCCAGGAAGTTTTCGCAGAGGTTGTAGGCTCCGGCCGCGCAATATCGGCACGGCGGCATCCCCCGGACGGCGCAGGGGAGGACCGGTTCCACCACCACCCGGTCGCCCGCCCGCCATTCCGACCCCGGGGGGGCCTCCGCCACTTCAGCCACCACTTCGTGCCCCAGCACCGCGGGCATGGAGGCATAGGGCTCCAGCAAAAAGGATTCGGCCCCTTTTAAGAGCCTCAGGTCTGAGCCGCAGATGCCGCACAGGCGGGGGCGTAGCACTACCCAGCCCGGCCCTGGGGGGCTGAACTCCATCTCCTGCAACTTGAGGGGCGCCACCCGGGCAAAGAAGGTCCGGGGCCAGAAGCGGTTCAGGCTTTTGGCCAGCAGGTAGCGGCACACCGAGCGATAATAAACCAGCGCTTTCATGAGGATTGATTCATCGGGGGACAGGTTTCATCCCCGGTAATGCTAAGGACTCTGGCCCGGGAAGGGGCGCTTGTCAAGACCATTCTTTGTCCAATAGTGGTTTTGCGTCTTCTTATTCTGTAAGAGAAGTTAATATGGACGTAAGGAAAGCGTTGTCGGCTTGATAGACTCTCGCGATACTTTTTCTCACTTCTTCGTTGGTATTAATAAACATTATGTGAACATGAGGGTTTTTCTGCTGAAAAACCCGAAAAATCTCATCTGCAAATGCCTGGCCAATACTTTCTACTCCCGAAAAATCCAATATAACTTCTCTAAATTTCTCAAATCTTGTCAGCAATCTTTTTGCCTGAGAACGTGAAATCAGATTTTCATTTCCATATTTCGCCAGTGCGACTGGAACAATCGTCTTGGTAAAGCCATATTCATCGTCTCCGGAAGAATATTTATCAAAGACTTCTCTGAGAGTACGGGTAGAAGTGAGATTAATCTCCATACTTACCATTGTCCCAACAATACTTTCTTCTCCTTCTCCTATAAGCCAATCATGCCCCGATTCAGTATGAAAGAAACCTAACCCAGCAGAGCTTATGGAGAACCTATCAAACGCCCTAGATGAAAAAAAAATTCCTTCCCCCGTATGATGTTCCGGATCTGTGGTCAATTTCCCTTTGGCCAATTCCAAAATGGCATGGCGCGGATCCTCTAATCCTATTTCCTTTTGGATTTTTTTAAAGATTCCCACGCCGTCATCAAATAAGCTAATCTGAATATCGACCGCGGTTCGGATCGCATCTATTAAAACCATTTTTCCAGCACTATGGTCAACCACGTTATTAGTAATCTCAGTAAAGCCATAATTGCAGATTTCTAAAACATTTTTAGGTACGCCTTCCAATAAAGGTCTGATCTCCCGTTGCCAAAGCACATCTTCCTGTAAGTCCTTGGTTATGGGAATACCCCACTGTTTTTTGACAATGGATTTTAGTTTATATATTCTTCGGCGCGTGCTTCCTTCGGCAATCAAAAGCCCTTTTTTAATCAAGTTATGGATGTGGCGATTAATTGCTTGGCGGCTGATATTAAATTTTTTCTCGGTCAGGCTGACGATATCTTTGGGGTGTTCGCCAACCTGTTCCAGGATGAACTGCCTAAGCGCTTTGCTTTTGGTTCTCTCCATCACAACCTCGATTGTCAACCAAATATATTTATATTGTCAACTTAACAGGGAAGATTGTCAACAATAAATTTGTAACCCACTTTAATCAATAGGTTAATCAAGCAATCTTTTCTAACGTCCAAATATGATCGAGAATGCCAGTTTTCATATGCCCCACTTCCCTTGCCTACAGGGGTTGGGGATTCCGCCCTCCTGGGGTATAATGGCTGGTAATTCGGGACTTGTCTGGCCCCGCGCCGCTCATTATAACAAATATCGAGGCACAAGGTTTTCATGGGTACAAGGAGCAGGATCGCGCTGGGAGTAGTGGTCAAAAATTTCCGGCATCTGGCGAAACATCCCTGGATCGGCGCCAAGCTGGCGACTCTCCAGGGCGAAAAATGGCTCTTTAATCTGCTCTATCCCCGGGCGCAAAACGGGGAAGCTCGGAAGATCCGCCAGTTGAGCTTTCGCATCACCGACCTCTGCAATCTGCGCTGCCACACCTGCGGCCAGTGGGGCGACCAGGGGTTTCTGCACGGCCAGAATCTGCGGGACTTGAAGCGGAGCGAGGTCTCCCTGGACCGCTATCTGGAAGTCCTGGGGGATCTGACGCGTCACGGCCACCACCCCTTTGTTTACCTCTGGGGCGGCGAACCCATGCTCTACGAGGGCTCCCTGGAGTTGATCGAAGCGGCCACCGCCCTGAAACTGCCCACCGCCATCGCCACCAACGGCACCCGGGTGGCCGCCGCGGCCGAGCGGTTGGTGAAGGCCCCCATGTTCCTCCTGCAGCTTTCCATCGACGGCCCCGATGCCGCCCTGCACAACCAGGCGCGACCGGGGGTGGGGGGGGCCGACAACTTCGCCGATATTCAAGCCGCCCTGGCCGCAGTGGGTGAGGCCAAGCGGGCTTACGGCCGCTCCCTGCCCCTGGTCGCCTCGCTGACCACCATTTCCCAGGCCAATTTCCGGCACCTGGTGGACATTTACGAGGCCTTTCGGGACAAGGTGGACCTGTTTGTCTTTTACCTGTCCTGGTGGATCGATGCGGCTCGGTGCGAGGCCCACGAGGCCGACTTTCGCCGCCGCTTCGGGTTTACGCCGGTGCGGCCCCGGGGCTGGGTGGGGGGCTGGAAGCCCGATGACTACCGGGAACTGAACCGCCAGCTCGAGGCGGTGGTCCATCGGTCCCGGCCGGGGACGGCGCCGCCGGTCACTCTGATCCCCTCCATTACCGGGGAGGACAACCTGCGCTCCTATTACACCGAACACCAAAACTACTTCGGCTTCAATCAGTGCATCTCCATCTTCCAGGCCGCGGAAGTCAACAGCAACGGCGACCTCTCGCCCTGCCGGGACTACCACGACTATGTGGTGGGAAACATCAAGGAGGCCACCATCACCGAGCTTTGGAACTCCCCGGCTTACCG
>JAGVPN010000127.1 GCA_020052215.1 Syntrophobacterales bacterium | reverse complement strand
TGGTGGAAGGCGACAGCGCCTCCCTGGCGGAACTCTGCACCCTCTTATCCGCCCTGGCCGAACTTCCCCTGGCCCAAAACCTCGCCATGACCGGCTCCGTGAGCCAGCGGGGCGAGGCCCAGCCCATCGGCGGGGTCAACTGGAAGATCGAGGGTTTTTATAAGGTCTGTAAGGCCCGGGGTCTGGACGGCACGCAGGGCGTCATCATCCCCAAGGCCAATGTCCCGGAGTTGATGCTGAAAAAAGAAGTGGTGGACGCGGTTAAAGCCGGCAAGTTTCACGTCTGGGCCGTGGGCCACGCGGATGAGGCCCTGGAACTGCTCACCGGGGTCCCCGCCGGCCAACGCCTCCCGGACGGCACGTTTGAACCGGATACGGTGAACTATCAGGTGGACCAGAAACTGCAGCAGATGATGGAGCTGGCCAAAGAGCTGATGAGAGGGGAAGAAGGCCCGCCGAAGGGCCCCGGACCGGCGGCTTCGTGCCCGTCCTGCGGCAAGTAATACCGATTTGCAATCAAAGGGTGGCGCAGGCTTTCCAGCCTGCGCTTGCACAGGCGAGACGCCTGTGCCACTGATTATTACCTCTTAGATGGCAACTTGGCACAACCGGACCTGAAAGAATATCGGTGGCGGGCCAGAGACGGCCGCCCACTGGCGTGAAGGAGCTTTTAATGAAGAGAATCAGCCTGTTGATGCTTATCATCCTGGTGGCCGCGGCCCTGGCGGCGCCCGCGGCGGCGACCACTGCGGCGTCGGGGATATCCGCGGATGAAGCCCTGAGGCTCCTCAAGGAAGGCAATGCCCGTTATGTGGACGGCCAACTGCGGCATCCCCGCCAGGACCGGGTCCGCCGGGCCTTGACCGCGGCCCAGGGCCAGCACCCCCTGGCCACGGTCCTCACCTGCTCCGACTCCCGGGTGCCGGCGGAAATCATCTTCGACCAGGGCATCGGCGATCTCTTTGTGGTCCGGGTGGCGGGAAACGTCGCGGCCACGGATGAGATCGGCTCCATGGAATACGCCGTGGACCACCTGGCCGTCCCGTTGGTGGTGGTCCTGGGTCACAGCCAGTGCGGCGCGGTCACCGCGGTAGTGGACGACGCCAAGCTGTCCCCCAACCTCGCCGACCTGGTTGCGCCCATCAAACCTGCGGTGGAAAAAGCCCGGGAGGCCAACCCCCAGGCCGCCAAGGAGGTGCTCCTCCAGGCTGCCATTACAGACAACGTCTGGCAGGCCATTGACGATATGCTGAGACTGAGCCCCATCATCCGGGAAAAGGTCCGGGACGGCCAGGCCAAAGTGGTGGGCGCCCTCTATGACCTCGATTCCGGCCAGGTCCAGTGGCTGGGGCCGCACCCCGACCAGGAGAAACTGGTGGGAGGCAAGAAGGGGGCGGGCAAAACCGGCAAGAAGGGGAAGAAGCCTAAAAAGTCCGAGGAGCAATAAGGTGTTGGGTTTTAGGTTCTGGGGTATCCTATCGTTCCCAAGTTGCACTTGGGAACGAGGCTGAAAAGTATAGAAAGTTCGAGTACTGATACCAATCTGCGCGCAAAAAGGTGATTTTCCTTCGTAGGGTGCGTCTCATACCAAGTTGCCGTCATAGAGGTAATTATGGCTTTATGGTCGCAATCACCGTAGGGGCGGTTCGCGAACCGCCCCTACAATTCGGATTATTACTTGTTTGACGGCAACTTGGTCTCACGCACCAGAAATGGCGCGTGAGACGCGCCCTACGGCTTTCAGTGTCTTGGAAACCATTCTCCAGACCTGAAAATACTTTTCTGAGATCAACCTGATATGAGCCGACCGCGCCCCTCGCCTGCGGCCATCGGCGGCCAATCACGCCTCAGGATTGTTTGGACTCGATGTAGGCGTAGGCGGAATGGTTGTGGATGGACTCGAAGTTTTCCGATTCCACCGCATACCAGCTAAAATTGTCATTCTGGCTCAGGCGGTGGGCGATCTCCCGCACCACGTCCTCCACGAACATGGGATTGCTGTAGGCCTTTTCGGTGACAAACTTCTCATCCAGGCGTTTAAGAAGAGCATAGACCTCGCAGGACGCCGACTCCTCCACCAGGCGGATCAGATCTTCGATCCAGAAGAATTTCTTGTAGCGCACCTGGACCCGCACTTCGCCCCGCTGGTTGTGGGCCCCCACCAGGCTGATCTCCTTGGAGCACGGGCAGAGCGTGGTAATCGGGACCGTGATTCCCACCACCAGGTCCAGGACGCCGTGCTCATCCATGGAGCCGTTAAAATTGCAGATATACTCCATCAACCCCCGGGCCTTGGTGACCGGCGCCTCCTTGTCGATGAAATAGGGAAAGGTCATCTCGATGTGGGCCGACTGAGCGTGGAGGCGGCGCCGGGTCTCCTCCAGGATGGGGCCGATCTTCTTGAGGCTGACGTCCCGGCGGTGCTCGCTCAGGATCTCGATGAACCGGCTCATGTGGGTGCCCTTGTGGCGGTGGGGCAGGTTGACGTACATATTGATGCAGGCCACGGTGTGCTGGGTGCCCTTGAACTTGTCCAGCACCACGATGGGATACGAGATGTTTTTGACCCCCACCTTGTCGATGTCGATGGTGTGGGGACTGACGTGGTTCTGAACGTCGGCGATTTCGGCCACAGGAAGTATGACCGTGGGGGCTTTATAGGTTGACATGGCTCATGGTCCTGGTCTGGGGCGCTGGGTCATGATAGGGTCTTCCCCGGCCATGGCTGGGGCTGGCATCAGGGGCGGCAAGCCGGCTTTCCGGCCCCGGCGCCATTTAGTTAATCATCGCGAAACCTTTCGGCCACGGCCCGGGCGTGCAGGTGCAGGCCCTCGTGTTCGGCCAGGGTGATGACCGTATCTTTCAGGGATCGGAGCGCCTCCCGGGTCAAGTGCTGAAAGGTGGGTTTCTTGATGAAATCATCCACGGAGAGCCCCGAGAACATCCGGGCGCAGCCGCCCGTGGGGAGCACGTGGTTGGTCCCCGAGGCGTAGTCGCCCACCGGCACCGGGGCATACGGCCCCAGGAAGATGGAGCCGGCGTGCTGGATGCGGGGCAACAGGGCAAAGGGGTCCCGGGTGACGATCTGCAAATGCTCCGGGGCATAGAGATTGGCAAACTCCAGGGCCTCATCCATCGAGGCGGTCAGGAGCACCGCGGAGTATTTCGTCAGGGCCGCATTGATGATCTCCCGCCGGGGCAGGTGGGGCAACTCCTGGGTGATGATCGCCACTACGGCCCGGGCCAGGTCCGCATCCGGCGTCACCAGGACCGCGGCGGCCTCGGGGTCGTGCTCCACCTGGGAGAGAAAGTCCACCGCCACGTACCGGGCTTCTGCCGTGTCATCCGCCAGGATCAGGGCCTCGCTGGGCCCCGCGGGGGAGTCGATGTCCACCTGGCCGAACACCAGGAGTTTCGCCGCGGTAACATACTTGTTGCCCGGCCCCACGATCTTGTCCACCCGGGGGACCATCTGCGTCCCGTAGGCCAGGGAGCCGATGGCCCAGGGGCCGCCGATCTTGAAGAGTTGGCTGGCCCCGGCCAGGTGCGCGGCCACCAGGGTGGCGGGGTTCACCGCCATCTCGGGCCCCGGCGGCGTGGCGGCTACGATCTCGGCCACCCCCGCCACTTTGGCGGGGATGATGTTCATCAGGGCGCTGGAGGGGTAGGAGGCCAACCCGCCGGGAATATAGCAGCCCACCCGGTCAATGGGGCGGGAGAGGCGCCCGGCCAGGATGCCGGGCTGGATTTCCATGGCCCACATTTCCCGGTCCAACTGGGCCCGATGAAATTTTTCAATATTGGCGGCCGCGGTCTTGAGGGCGGCGGTGACCTGGGGGGCCAGGGCCCGGTAGGCGGCCTCAATCTCCTCGGGGGTGGCTAAAAGGTCCGCCGCAGTGATGCCGGCCTTGAACTGCTGATGCTGCCGCAGGGATTCGGCGTCGCCGTCGGCGCGCAGGGCGGCTAAGATAGGCGCCACCACCTCCAACACCGCGCTGACGTCTTCCTGGGAGCGGGACAGGATCGCCTGCCGCCGCGCCGGTGCGAGTTCGGTGAGATGTTCTACCGTCAAATCTGGCACTCGCAGGTCCCGCCTTTGCCACAGAAATAGATTTTACTACCTCAAATTATATAAGATTGTTCAACAAAGCACAAATCTTAATGCCGCGCCATCGCCGCGGGGCGGTCCGGGAAGCCTGTCCTGCTTCGAGAAGTTTTCAGTTTGCCGTTTTCTGTTTTCTGTGGAACAGCCGCCCCGGCGGTTGTCCTCCATATAGGGGTGGGCACTGCCAGCCATACATTTAACATTTAACATTTAACTTTGAACCTTGAACTCGGAACTTTTCGAGCAGGGGTAGGGAGTCTTCCGCTTAATCTCGGGTAATCCGCCTTCCCGCAATTTATGCCGGTTGAAAAAAAATTAATACTTTTGACGAATGTGCCGATAGCTTAAGAAGTGAGCTTGATCACTCACGAATTTTTTTCGCTATGGCTAACTTCATATGACAATTAAACAAGTTAATCCCCTGAAGTCCCTTTCTGAAAGACGCCGGTTCGGTCGAATCAATATCTCCGAGCCCAGGATATGTCATGTCCACATACCCCAATCCCAAGAATTATGGACCGACCAGGGTATATTAGTGAATATCAGTCTGGGAGGTATTTATCTCATTTGTAATAGGCCACCGCCACTTGAAAAAGACGATATTCGCTATTTAACTTTCGATACTGCACAGCAAGATCCTGGGAGTCATCATTTTGGGTTTCATGCCTTAGTTGTTCGCACTGAACAGACGCAACGTGACCTCCAGCAATTTGCGGTAGGACTGAGAATCATTTCTGACCCCATTTATTACGCGCTTCAAGGAACCAAGGAACAAGAAATGACTTCATTTGACAAAACGCGTATACTGTATCAGTATTACGAATTGAATAAAAAAGCCCATGAAATTATTGCCAATACTCCAGAAATGCGGACCGATAGGATTATGAATATAAAAAACACCATCGAGAAAGGCTCTTATAAGATAAAATCTGAAAAAGTTACTCAAAGCGTTATCCTTGATCTTTTCGTAGAAAAATCATTGCGCCTAAAAATATAATCTCCAGGCGTTCAACCTTTGTCGGTTTAACCTCTTATATTGCGTGTCATTCGCTAAACAACCCCGCTCCCCCGGAATTTGGCGCTCACGGCCATATACAGCCGACCCTTCCCGAAGGTGTGCTTGAGATAACCCCAATACTGTCGATCAAGAAAGATTATTTCTTCAGGGCTTCGGCCAGGATTTGGGCGATGATCCGATTACCGGCGATATTGGGATGCGCGTCGCTGGAAGCGTGGTAGAGCAGGGCCCCCTGGTTGGCGGCTTGTTCCATCCGGGTGAATACGTCGATGAACCGGAACCCGTTGGCCGTGATGAGGTTATGCAGCCATCGGGTGATCTCCCGTTCATAATGCACGGCACATTCATATTGGGGGGGCAGGGTAACTTTTTGACTTTTCAAATAGTGGTAATAAACGTTTTCTTTGGTGGGGAGAATAATAAACCGCAGGCTGTCTTTGTCTTGTGGCGATTTTTGCAACTGCGCCATCATTTCGACGACTCTTTGGGTGACTAACAACCCCAACCGTATCTTCGGATCACCGGGGTCCATGTCACTGAGATTGACGCCGGGGGTGAAGATGGTGTCCACCTGCGGGGTGTAAAAGGCCCCGGGGCGCTTCCGGTGCACCTGCTGTTCAAAGAACCTCTCCATGAACGGCTTCACCCACCCTTCATACATCAGGGCGTACAAGCCCGAATGTAATCGCAGATAAGAATGTACCTGCCAGATGAGGGAACCGGGCCGTTTGAGTCTGATGGTGATGATGTTGGGATCTTGGTACACGAACTTGGCGATATGGTCATCCAGGGGGGTTAAGCATGAGGCAATATCCTTGAGATGATGGTCATCGCCCAGATCTTTCGCCAGCCCCTTCCAGTAATCTTGCTTGGTGACCATTTCCGAGGCATCAAGCAAATCATTCCCCAAATAAAAAGCGATGATGGTTTTTTGTGGGTGCGTCTGGCGCGAATTTTTCAATAACTGGTAATATTGCACCGGCCCGTAGCTGCCCAGCCCCATATTGTACACCGGCTGGTTGAGCAAGCGGCCTAGTTGCTGGGGGATGGCGTATCTTCGGGCGACCCCAACCCCGTAAATCATCGAGTCACCGATGCAGACGATGGGGAAATGGCCTGCCGCTGTGGTATTGCGGAAGCCCTGGCCATCGTGGCCGGATTGAAAAGGCTGGAGG
Source organism: Syntrophobacterales bacterium (assembly GCA_020052215.1). Taxonomy (GTDB): domain Bacteria; phylum Desulfobacterota; class Desulfobaccia; order Desulfobaccales; family 0-14-0-80-60-11; genus 0-14-0-80-60-11. The sequence continues at coordinate 2,521 of JAGVPN010000127.1, read as the reverse complement.
CGTATGCCCATGATTGGATCTGAAGCCGGATCGGCCGGGAAGATATCCGAGGCGGGGCGGACTAACCTGACGATGGCCTCGCAGACCAAGACGCCGATTAGCAGCGACAGCAGGAGTAAAAAGAGATTTCTCCTGATCTCTTTTTTGCGGTCCATGCTTCAACCCTTCGGGCGTTAGGAGAAAAAACTGAAATTTAGGTCCCCGGGTTCTGGATTAATGGCGGCGCAGCCGTGGCGCAGCAGGAGATGGGCGCTGAAGATCCCCTGGCCATCCATCCCGGTGGCCCGGTTAAAAACCGTGGGGATCATCTCGGCTTGACGGTCACCACCAGGGAGCATTTTAAAGACCCCGGATTTGCTAATTATCCCCTCTTATATCAAGCAGTTGACCACATGGCCAGCATTATTTTTTGGTGTTAGCCAAATCTCCTTAAAAGATTTATCCAAGAAGGCGTTTTTAGGTGACTATTGTTTAACATGTTGATATCATAAAGATTGTTTTATAAATTCACGGTATCCACAAACGCGGCGGCGAAGGCGGCTAACACCTCAACCCCTTTAAGGCCCGGGTTGCGAGGCAGACGATGACGACGAGAAGACGGCGCAAAAAGAAGCCGGCGGCCAAGGAAGACCACATCCTGCGCACCTTTCAGGAGGCCGCCCGGCCGCTGTTGATGGAGGAGTTGCTCCGGTTGCTCAACACCGGCCAGGACCAGGCCGAGGCTGTGACGTTGATGCTGGACCAGTTGGTGGCCCGGGGGCAGTTGGTCTCCCTCAAGGGCGGCCGCTTTGGCCTGGCCGAGAAAATGAACCTGGTGGCGGGGGAGCTCTCCGTCCACCCCGACGGCTTTGGCTTTGTCACCCCGGAGACCGGCGGCAAGGACATTTACCTGGTGGCCGCTAACCTGAAAGAAGCCTGGCACGGCGACCGGGTGGTGGTGCGGATTGAAGGCAGCCGGGGTCGCCGCAAGGAAGGCCGGGTGATCCGGATCCTCTCCCGCCGTCTCACGGACGTGCTGGGCACCCTGTCCCAGGCCGGCGACACCTATTACGTGGAACCCGAAGACGAGCACCTGCTCTTCAACCTGGTGATCGCCCCGGAGCACTTAAACGGCGCCGCCCCGGGCCAGATGGTCCGGGCCGCGGTGACCCACTATCCCACGGGGCACCTCAATCCCCAGGGAGTGGTCACCGAGGTCCTGGGCGACGTGGAGGACGCCGAGGTCCAGGCCCGGCTGGTGATTTTGAAGTATGAACTGCCCGACGAGTTCCCCGCGGAGGTCCTGGCCGCGGCGGCCAACCTCAACCCGGACCTGTCGGAGCAGGCCCTGAAAGGCCGGCTGGACCTGCGCCACCTGCCCATGGTGACCATCGACGGGGAGACCGCCCGGGATTTTGACGACGGGGTCTATCTGGAGAAAAAGCCCGGGGGGACTTTTAGCCTCTACGTGTCCATCGCCGACGTCAGCCACTATGTCACCCCGGGCTCGCCCCTGGATAAGGAGGCCGACCAGCGGGGCACCAGCGTCTATTTCCCCCAGCGAGCGGTGCACATGCTGCCCGAGAAGCTGGCCACCAACGTTTGCAGCCTCATCCCCGGGGAAGACCGTCTGGCGGTGACCGCCATTCTCAACTTCGACCGCCGGGGCCGCCGGAAAGACTTTACCTTTGCCCGGAGCGTGGTCCGCAACCACGCCCGCCTCACCTACCGTTTGGTGGACGATCTGCTGGTTAAAAAAGACCGTCAACTTCTTAGCCGCTACCGGGCTTTCGTGAAGATACTCACCCAAATGACCGCGCTCTGCGACCTCCTCCGGAAGCGCCGGGCCGAACGGGGCAGCCTGCTCATGAGCCTCCCGGAAGCCGAGGTGGTGCTGGACGAGAAGGGCTGGCCGGTGGACGTCCGCCGGGTGGATCACCTGGTGTCTCACCAACTCATCGAGGAGTTCATGATCGCCGCCAACGAAGCGGTGGGCACCTTCCTGGGGGAATTCTCCCTCTTTCGGGTGCACGAGCGCCCCGATGCGGTCAAGCTGGCCGCGTTCCGCACCTACCTGAAGAGCCTGGGGTTCGACCTGCCCAAGGAGGTCCACCGCGACCCCCGGGTCCTCCGGGAGTTTCTGGACGAGGTGCGTAAGACCCCGTTGGCCCCCATGGTGCAGCTGATGCTGCTGCGCTCCTTGAAGCAGGCCCGCTACGCCGGGGAAAATTTGGGCCACTACGGCCTGGCCACCGACTGGTACACCCACTTCACTTCCCCCATCCGGCGTTATCCCGATCTGCTGATTCACCGGCTGCTCTTGAGCCGTCTGGCGGGGCGCAACCCCCCCTTTTCCCTGGACCCGGAAGACCTGGAGACCCAGGCCGGTCATCTCACCCGGCGGGAGCGGGCCGCGGTAGGGGCGGAGCGGGAGATGCTGTCTCGCATGCAGGTGCGCTGCCTGGCCCACCGGGTGGGCGACACCTTCTCGGGCCGCATCACCGGGGTCAACGCCTTCGGCTTTTTCGTCTCCCTGGAGGAG
>JAGVPN010000075.1 GCA_020052215.1 Syntrophobacterales bacterium | reverse complement strand
TTCCAGGGCCCTTTCGGCGATGTTGACCGCCTGATCGCCGATGCGCTCCAATTCCGTGGCGATCCGCATCGCCGCGACGGTCAGGCGCAGGTCGGTGGCTACGGGCTGGCGCAGGGCCAGCAATTTAAAGGCCTGTTCTTCAATAGTCAGTTCCATGCGGTTGAGCGTGATGTCATCGATAATCACCTCCCGGGCCCGATCAGAGTCCCGGTTCGTGACCGATTCCACGCTTTTGCCCACCGCAGTCTCCGCCAGCGCCGCCATGCGGAGCAGATCCTGCTTCAGATTTGCCAACTCCCGGTCGAAATGTCGCGTTAATTCCGCGGGCGTGGTCATTATCGCCCCCTTTCATTAATTACTCGTAGAAATTTTAGTACAAATCATCTAAAAGATAAAGAATCATCCGGCAATTTCGGTGGCTATTTCTGTATTTTAGTTCAGGATTATCGATGAAACTGGCTGTGTTGGGACCGGGGGCCCTGGGCTGTCTCCTGGCCGCTCTCTTTCATGAGGCCGGCGCCGATGTCTCCCTGGTGGATTACCGCCCGGAGCGGGTGGCCCGGTTGCGCCTCCAGGGCATCCAGGTGCACACCCTGGAAGGGGGGCATCGGGTCATCAAGGCCCCCATCGGCCTGGGGCCGGAGGTGGGTCCGTGCGATTTGACCATCGTGGCGGTCAAGGCCTATCAGACGGAAACTGCGGCCCGGGCCCTCCCGGGGCTCATGTCTCGGGGGGGCCTGGCCCTCACCCTGCAAAACGGCTTGGGTAACCTGGAAGCCATCGCCCGGATCGTGGGGTCCCAGCGCCTGCTGGCGGGGGTGGGCCTCCTGGGGGTGACGCGCCAGGATGAGGGCCGCATCATCTATGCCGGCAAGGGGGTTATTTATCTCGGGGCGCCGGCCGGGTCCCGGGTTTCCGGGATGGAGGTGGCGGCCGTGGCGGACCTCTTCCGGCGCGCCGACCTGGAGTGCCAACCCCGGGAGGACATCGAGGCCGTTTTGTGGGAAAAGCTGGTCATCAACGTGGGCATCAATCCCCTCACCGCCTTGCTGCGGGTACCCAACGGAGTGCTGCTCCAGTTGCCCGAGGCCTTTGAAGTGGCGGTGGCCGCGGCGCTCGAAGCCCAGGCGGTAGCCCAGGCCGCGGGGCTCACCCTTAGCGGCGACCCGGTTGCCCGCCTCCGCCAGGTCTGCGCCAATACGGCTGCCAACCGCTCTTCCATGCTCCAGGATATTCTGGCGGGGCGGCCCACGGAAATCGAGGCCCTGAACGCCCAGGTGGCAGCCCGAGGCCGGTCCCTGGGCCTACCCACTCCGGTCAACGATCTGCTCACCCTGCTTTTGCGCGCCGCGGCGCAGTCCGCCCCTTTCCAGGTTGGGTAGCCCCCGGGGTTGACCTGCCGCTCGGTTATTCCCTTTGACTAATTAGGTTGTGGCCTGATAAATAGAAATCATGGGCTGGGCTTTCGCCAGGCAACCTGAGCCACTGAACCGGGAAACGACAACTCAAACCAAGTTGCCGTCAATGAAGGTAATTTTAGCTATCTTTATGATAGCAACCCGCGTAGGGGCGGTTAGCGAACCGCCCCTACAATTCGGATTGTTACTTGTTTGACGGCACCTTGGTATCAAACTCGGTTCGGGAAACCGGGGGCCGGGGGCTTAACCATTGGTTGCGGCCGCGGCAGTGAAGAGGGGAGGGGGCATGAGGAGGATCATAGCCGTGGAGCCCGGCGAGTGGGTTATCCTGCCCTGTATTTTGGAAACCAACGATTGTTACTACCGGGTTGACGTGTATCCGGACGGCCGCGTGGAAGCCAGCGACGACGAGCGCTATAACAAGGCCGACTTTTGGGGGCCCGACTACAAACGTTTCGCGGCGATCTATAACAGCCACAGCGATTACATGCTGTTCTTGCGACGGCCCGTGCCCCTGGCCCCACAGGGGGGCGTACCGGTGGCGGGGGTGAGGCGGCTGGGCCTCATGGCGGCAAAATCGCTGCTGCTGGGGGGCTAAACCGGCGGCGGCGTTTATCCGGCAGTTTTTATAAGAAATTTAAGACATTGCGAAAGGTTGCCATGATATTCCTGTCGAATACTTGCTCCTTAATAAGTTAGCTAAAAGGGAAATGCGTTATGAACAAAACTAATCCAAATATTCTTGTTTTTGCTTCCGGGACAAAAACCGGTGGCGGATCTGGATTTGAGACGATGGTAAGAGCTTCGCGGACTCGGCCGCCGATTTTGGACGCTTGGATTTGTGCGGTTATCACTAATCATTTTGATGGCGGCGTTTGGAATAAGGCAACAGCTCTTAGTGTACATCCAGAATACTGGGTTGGTCCCTATCTTGCCAAGGGCTACCGAAACTTTGTAAAGTATTTCAACGCTGATTATGTCATGCTCTCCGGCTGGCTGAAACAAGTAACAGGCCTTGACCCGGCGCGGACGATTAATATCCATCCTGGTCCTTTGCCCCGATTTGGTGGACCAAAACTTTACGGACACCATGTTCACGAAGCGGTTATGGAGGCTTATCACCGCAGGGAAATTGCCCACAGCGCGGTCACCATGCATTTTGTTGATGAGATATATGACCACGGCCCGATATTTTTTACTCTACCTATTCCAATTGAGCCGAACGATACACCGGAGACGTTGGCTGCGAAGGTGAATCATGCTGAACATGAATGGCAACCCCGTGTTCTCAACTATGTAGTGCACGGACAGGTGCGATTGGTCGACAAAGAAGTTGTATATGAGACGGAAGAACTGAAGCGCCTGCTGATGCCAGAAGTGTAGTTAAGTCAAAAACGTAAAAATTGAGCAGAACATCTAATCAATCAGGGCAGGTTCCTACTGGGGCCCGCCTTTTTCTTTTGCAAAATAAAACTACATAACTTATTATTTTAATTGAAAAAACCTGAGCAATAGTCACAGGGTTATAAAAATAAATGAAAAGAGCCGATGCCTCGCCACCATACGCCCGTATCATCAGACCCGGAGAAATTGGCGATACGATCTGAATAACGAAATGGGCGCTTTTGGCAGGGGACCTTTAATACCAAGTTGCCGTCAAACAAGTAATAATCCGAATTGTAGGGGCGGTTCGCGAACCGCCCCTACGGTGGTTGCGACCATAAAGCCAGAATTACC
>JAGVPN010000211.1 GCA_020052215.1 Syntrophobacterales bacterium | reverse complement strand
TGAACCGGCACCCTATCAAGCTATGATCGAAACGGTTAAAAGCAAAAAGTGCTTACACAAGATATAGTGGTAACTGGAGTCAATTGAATACCCCCAATGTTCTTTATGATTGCTCATTGGTATTGTACGCCCCGATGGCATTGATCCACCCCGGGGGATAGAGCCGGAAAAGAAAGGAGTCCAGGCCTCCTTCAGGTAAAGCTCCGGCTGCAGCAGCGGGCGCATCCGGGGAAGAGCCGGCGGGAGATGATCTGCCGGAAGCGGCGCATCTTAGGGCCGTTCCAGATCTCCGCAAACGGTTGAGTAGCGAGGTTGCCGGCCACCAGGTGCAGGCAGGGCGACACGGTCCCGTCGGCCAAAATCCGGCAACCCTTCCACAGGGCGTTGCACACCTGGGGGAAGGGATGGGTCAGGTCCAGGTAATAGGGTTCCAGGAGGCCCAGGGGCAGGTTCGGCAGAAAGAGCAGCTTCAGCCGGTCTTTGGCCAGGCGCCGGGCTTGACTAAGCTGGTTGAGCATTTGCGGCAGGTCGGCCGGGGTGATCTCGCTTTCATAATATTCGCCCTCGGGGATGGAGGGGGGAGCCAGGTCCAGTCCTTCCTGGGCGGCAAACTCGGGCGACAGCGCCCGATTGTGGCGTTGGATGTTGGCGGCGGCATTGAAAATGGTGTGCTGGAACTGGAGGATATCCGCCCCCAACTTGTGGGCCAGGGGGACCATTTGCTCCAGGGTGGACAGGCTGGCTTTGGAAATTACACAGTTGATCGTGATGATGGGGCCGGGGGAACGCTGGCGGTCCCGAGCGGCCACCAGGGCCTTGATGCCCTGGCAGGTTTTCCGGAAGGCGCCCTCCTGGCCCCGAATGGCTTCATGGACCTCGAGGGGACCGTCTAGAGAGACCGTCACCATCTCCACACCCTGGGCCACCAGGCTGTCGGCCACACGGTCCAGCAAGGTGCCGTTGGTCTGGAGATGGACCACGAAGCCGCGCTGCTTGGCTTCGGTCAGTAAGGCGGCAAAATGGGGGTAAAGGGTGGGTTCCCCGCCGGTGAGGTAGAGTTTGGGCCGGAAGGCAGCCACCTGATCCAGCAGGCCGATCCACCCGGACAGGGGCAGCTCCCGGCGGGGGTCGTACCAGGGGAGGCCGGTGGGGCCGGGGTCATGGCGGTGCTGCTCGCACATGACGCATTTCAGGTTGCAGCGCCGGGTGAGGTTGAGGTTGAGGTTCACCGGGGGGCTGCTGACGCCATCCCGGAAGCGGCGGTCCAGGGCAATGCCGAATTTCTTGCGGTATTCCTCCCGCAGCAGGGTGTGGGCCATGCGGGGGTTCCGCCATATAAGCTTAAAGGCCCGGGTGGACAGGGAGGGTTTGAACGGCCGGGTCGGCATCGGTTATCTTACCTTAATACCTGAAAAAAGCTCTCAGCGGTTGGCTGGATAGAAAAGTTCAAGGTTCAAAGTTCAAAGTTCAAGGTTCGGTTAAAAAAGAGTATGGACCATGCCCCATGATAAAAAGTCCTCCACTTTTCAGGCGTTCCGGGTGGGGCAAAGGCCCATGCGCGCCGGCTTCCCAAAGTTGAGCATCACTCAGTTCCGCGCTGACCGAAGATGGCGGTGCCCACCCGCACCAGGGTGGCCCCTTCCTCCACCGCCACCGCGAAATCGCCGGACATGCCCATGGAGAGTTCCGTCAGGGGCAGGCCGGTAAGCCCCCGCAGGTGGTCTCGTAGTACCCGCAAGGCCCGGAAAAAAGGGCGCGCCGCCTCCGGGTCGGGAAACCACGGCGGCATGGTCATCAGGCCCAAAACCCGGAGGTGAGGCAACCGGGCAACCTCCTGGAGCAGCGCCGGCGCCGCCGCGGGTAGGACGCCGGATTTGGTGGCTTCGCCCCCCTGATTGACCTGGATGAGGACGTCCTGGACCTGCCCCAACCGGGCCGCGGCGGCATCCAGTGCCCGAGCCAGCTTGCCGCGGTCCACCGCGTGGATCAGGTCGAAAAGTTCCACCGCGCCCCGGGCCTTGTTGGATTGCAGGTGCCCCACCAGGTGCCAATTCACCTGCCTTCCCAGGGCGGCGATCTTGTCGCCGGCCTCCTGGAGATAATTTTCCCCAAAGAGGTCCTGGCCGGCGTCGATGGCAGCCCGGATGCGCTCCAGGTCCACGGTCTTGCTCACCGCCACCAGGCGCACGGAGCCGGGGTCCCGGCCCGCTCTATGGGCGGCGGCGGCGATGGCGGCCCGGACTTCTTGAAGGTTTTGGGCGATCTGGGTCATTGTGATTCTGAATATTTGTAAATCTATCCAACTTAAGCTAATTGTTTTGTGCGTCTTCTACAAATCATAAATAAAACAAGGCTCATAGCTGCCGTAAGACCGACCTCCAAAGCGTTTTTCACTGACATGCAGAAGCTTTGGGGAAGGACCCAATTCTCCAATTTTGGCCTTTTCTTTGTAGAGATAAAGGACCATAATAAATAATCCGCTTACCGCTCTGAGAGCGTTCCCGAGATTAGCTTGATGGTACTCGGCGTCTCTATGGTGTTTTATCTTGTTATAAGCAGTCCACCATAAAGGTACACTATTTAGTTGACTCCAATTCTCCCATGGTTTTAGTGTTAACCCATATCTCGGTAATAATACTTTAAAATCAGGAATATGGGGGTAAGCAGCACAGATTTCATCCCTATAATGGTATATGTTGTTTGCAGAGGAGCCTGAATTCAATTTCCTACAGATTTGTTTGCACACAACGTCGACCTCTGCTCCAGATACAAGCAAAATTCGAGCAATTTCTACTGAAAAACATGGGAAGTTAAGTTCGTCAAACTCGATAAACCTCGACAAGCGCTCAAGGTCTCCTTCTATTGCAAGAAGATAATTCCAATGAGATTCGATCTTGATAGATGTGATAGCCATGATTTAAACCGTTCACATAATGTAGGGTGGGCACTGCCCAACAATAATTGAAAACCGATTAATCTATGGCGGGCAGTGCCCGCCCTACATATTCCTCTAAAACTTCTTCCTCTTTCAACCCGAAGGCCGCCAGGGTATTGGCCCAGGTGTGGGCCGCGACCTCCTCCAGGGTCAGACCCCGGATATCGGCCAGCTGCCGGGCCGTGGCCACCACGTAGGCCGGTTCGTTCCTCTTGCCCCGCCAGGGTTGGGGAGGTAAGTAGGGGCAGTCGGTCTCCACCAGGATGCGGTCCAGGGGGACTTCTTTAGCCACCTCCCGCAAGGGACCGGCCTTGGGGTAGGTCAATGTCCCGGAAAAGGACAGATAAAAACCCAGGTCCAGGAAGGCCTGGGCCTCGGTGAGGCTGCCGCCGAAACAGTGCATGACGCCGCCTTGGATGCGGCCCCGGTATTCCCGGAGGATGGACAGGGTCACGGGGGTGGCCTCCCGGGTGTGGATCACTACGACCTTCTGATGGGCGACGGCGAAGTCCAACTGCCGGCGAAACCAGTACTGTTGGACCTCTTCCGGGGAGCGGCGCCGATAGAAATCCAGCCCGATCTCGCCGATGGCCACCACCTTGGGGTCGGCCGCCAGGGAGTCCAGAGCCGCCAGGTCCGTTTCGGTCATGCCGCCGGCGCCGTGGGGATGGACCCCGATGATCGCCACGATCCCTGGGGAGGTCCTGGCGGTGGCGATTACCTGGGGGGCGTCCGCCAGGCCGGTGGCGACGTTGATCACCAGGAGCACCCCGGCCTCCCGAGCCCGGCGCAGCACCGCGGCTTGATCGGGAAAGTGATCCTCCAGATCCAGGTGGGCGTGAGAGTCGGCTAAACGGATAGACATAGCTGCAAGCTTGTGGACAATTTCCCTTTGCATGGTAAAATATACGAAATTTCGCCGGGCTGCAAGGAGAGGCGGTGGCCGCCAGGGTTTTTGCTCTTGTTGTGATGGGTTGGTTGTGGTTAGGAGCAGTTCTGCCTTCGGGGGCGGCGAGCCTGACGCACACCCCGCTTCAGTGGCAGGCAATCGGCCGGGGGCTAACCTTTACCCAGGTGGAGGTCCTGCAGGATGGGGCGGTGGTGGATAGTCTGGCGGTGGTGAAGATCGACCCCGCGTCTAATGCCTTCCGGGTATTCCACGGGACGCCCAAGGCCATTACCGTCTGGCAGGAGGAGCTTGCCGCCCCCATCGTGTTCAACGGCAGTTATTATAAACGCAGCGGCAAGCCCTGCGGCCTGGTCATTGCAGACGGCAAACCCTTCGGCCCTGCGGGTAACCGGCAGATGCGGGGGATGTTCGTGGCGGAACCCAAAGGCATGTCCCCGGACCTGCCCCGGGCCACTATCCTGGATTTGCTCACCACCCGGGTTGACCCCAAAAAATTGCCCTGGACCCAAGGGGTGCAATCCTTCCCGTTGTTGCTGGATTATAAGGGGAAGATCAGGGTAAGTGATAGCGATAAAAGGTCCCGCCGCACGGTGATCGCCACGGATCGCAACGGCAACATCCTGGTGTTTAACACCGCTAACCGATTTTTCACCCTTTTTGGGATGGCCGAGTTCCTCAAGGGCAGCAAATTCGATATTGATTCCGCCTTGAATCTGGATGGCGGCACGGAAGCGCAACTATCTATCAAGACTAAGGATTTCGAGTTTTTCTCTCCCCCCTCCTGGGAGAAATCCATCGGCGACATCATCGATCAGCAGAAGTTCTGGTTGCCTACCGTGGTGGGGGTGTTTCCGCGTCAGGATTGACCCTCATGGCCAGTTACCTTATACTGGGGGCCGGGAAATTCGGCCGCTTGGCACTTAAGCGCCTGACCCGGCAGGATGCCGCCGCCAGTT
>JAGVPN010000352.1 GCA_020052215.1 Syntrophobacterales bacterium | reverse complement strand
CTGTTTTTCGGCCTGGACGGCAAAGGCCAACTGGTGCCGTTGATGTGGTTCTCCATCGTGGGCATGACCTTGGCGGGTTTATTCCTGGTCAACCCCAAGTTCCGGAAGAATGAGTGTACCCTGGCGGCCCTGTGCGGCCTGGTGATTATCACCACCTGGCTGGACAAGGGGCTGGGTCTCATGACCGGCGGCTTTGTCCCCAACCCCATGGAGAAGGTCGTCGAGTACTGGCCCACCGCGCCCGAGGCCATTATCTCCCTGGGGGTATGGGCCATGGGGTTCTTGGTTCTGACGCTGCTTTACAAGATAGCCGTGTCCATCAAGGAAGAAATCAAGTCCTAGGGGTATATCTGACTTTCATTCTTAAGGGAGGTGAAACGTAATGGCTTGGCGAGTCGAAATTGATGAGGATAAATGCACCGGTGACGAGGAGTGCGTCAACGTTTGTCCCGTGGGCGTGCTCGAAATGCAGGATGATAAAGCCGTGGTAATCAACGAAGATGAGTGCCTGGGTTGCGAGAGCTGCATAGAAGTTTGCCCCTCGGGCGCCCTTACCGTGACTGAAACGTAAACTGAACGGGTTAGTTAGGAGACGTCGGTCTGGTAGTCCAGCTCGGCGTCTTTTCATGTTTTTCATATTTACTCATATTTAAGGGAGGTGAATCTCATGGGCTGGGAAGTCGAAATCGATGCCGATAAATGCACCGGCGACGAGGAGTGCGTCAATATTTGCCCCGTGGGCGTGCTCGAAATGCAGGACGAGAAAGCCGTGGTGGTCAATCTCGACGAGTGTCTGGGTTGCGAGAGCTGTGTTGAGGCCTGCCCCTCGGGCGCCGTGGTCGTGACCGAAACTTGAACTGATTATTATGCGCACATAAAAAACGCCGGTCTGACTTCAGACCGGCGTTTTTTATGGAGCTTGACGGCGAAAAGTTATGGAGAATTTGGTGGCACAGGCGTCTCGCCTGTGCATGATGAAGGTGCGCAGTGCGCACCCTGATACCGAGTTGCAATCAAAAGGTAATTATTGGTAGCCGCAGGCTTTAGCCTGCGCCTGCACAGGCTGGAAAGCCTCTGCTACCATTTGAGTGCGAAGTGGTATGCTACACGGCTTTCGTAGTTCCTCGGCGAAATCACTCAACCCCGGTTTATTTGGTATAGGGATTGACCAGGTGGACCGGCACCGGGGAGTTGGCCAGCACTTTTTTGGCCACACTGCCGAAATCGGCGCTCTTCTGATCCAGGTCCTCTTGGCCGCGGCCATGACTGGTCAGAACTACCATGTCGGCCTTGGCTTCCTTGATCGTTTTCAGAATCTCGCTGGCGGCGTCCCCCTGGACCAGCTTCACCTCAATATTGGGACAGGCCTGTAATTCTTGCTCACATACCGTTTCCAGATGCTTTTTGGCTTGGTTTAATTCCCAACTTTGAAAATGTTCCAATTGATCCTTGCTGGGGTCGCCGTAAGCCCGGAAATAAGACAGCAAATCCACCCCGACGTACAGGAGAATGACTTTGGCCTGGTACTTCAAGGCGAGTGATGACACATGCTTGGCGGCCATGATCGAATTCTTGGACAAATCTGTGGGCCAGAGAATGGTGCGTACTTCCATCGAAGACCTCCCTGTTGCGGTAAATTCCCAATAATGTAAGCATGCCGCCCTAAATTGGAAAGGGGCTTTCTACGATTCTCCCCAGTTTTTTGCGGGCCTTTACCCTATCCCTTAAAGGGTGTGGGGAGGGGGTTGTAGGGGCGGTGAGCGCACCGCCTCTACCGGCTGCGGTCCTCACCGCCGCCAGTCCTAACTCATCAACCGCTTGCGCAGGCGGATGGATTGGGGGGTGACCTCCACCAGTTCGTCGTCGTTGATGAACTCCATGGACTGCTCCAGGGTGAACTGGCGGGCCGGCACCAGGCGCATGGCCTCGTCGGTGCCGGAGGCCCGCATGTTGGTGAGTTTCTTCTCCTTGGAAATATTCACCACCATGTCATCGGGGCGGGTGTTTTCCCCCACGATCAGCCCCCGGTACGCCGGGTCATTGGGTCTCACAAAGATGGTGCCCCGGGGCTGCAGATGGAAGATGGCATACGACACTGCCCGGCCGGGGCGGTCGGCGACCAGGACGCCGTTGATGCGGCCGGCGATCTCCCCGGCATAGGGGGTGGTGCCCACCAGGAGGGCGTTCAACAGGCCCGTGCCCCGGGTATCGTTCAAGAACTGGCCCCGGAAGCCGATCAGGCCCCGGGAGGGGATTTCAAACTCCAGGCGGACCCGGCCGGAGCCATGGTTGACCATCTTCATGAGCCGGCCCCGGCGGCTGCTCAGCTTTTCCGTGACGATCCCCACAAACTCCTCGGGAATATCCACCACCGCCAGTTCCAGGGGTTCCCTAATCTCCCCGTCCACTTCCTGGGTCAGGACCTTGGGCTTGGACAGGGACAGTTCAAATCCCTCCCGGCGCATCATCTCGATGAGCACCGCCAGTTGCAACTCCCCCCGGGCGCTCACCCGGAAGGACTCCCGGGTTGGCCCCGGCTCCACCCGGATGCTGACGTTGTAGAGCACCTCCTTGTCCAGGCGCTCCTTGATGTGCCGGGAGGTCAACAACCGCCCTTCTTTGCCGGCCAGAGGCGAGGTATTGACCGAGAACATCATGGAGATGGTGGGTTCCTCCACCGTGATCACCGGCAAGGCCCGGGGGTCTTCGGGGTCGCCCAGGGTGTCGCCGATGAAGGCCGCCGGCACCCCGGCCACCGCGGCGATATCTCCCGCGGTGATGACCTCCCGGGAGTTACGGTCCAGGCCGTCGTAGCTTAAAATCTGGCTGAGATGGACCTTGCCGGCCTCCGCACCCTTCTTCATCAGGACCACTTCCTGGCCCTGGCGCATGGCGCCGTTGACGATTTTCCCCACCGCGATCAAACCCACGTAGTCGCTGTAATCCAGGTTGGTTACCAGGAACTGCAGAGGGGCCTCCGGGTCAAAGGTGGGGGCGGGGATGGCGCTGAGAATCGTCTCAAACAGCGGGACCAAGTCCTGCCCCTGGCCGTCGGGGGTGGAGAGGGCGATGCCGGCCTTGGCGTTGGTGTAGATCACCGGGAATTCCAACTGGGCCTCGGTGGCGTCCAGGTCGATGAACAAATCGTAAACTTCGTTCAGGACTTCCTGGATGCGGCGGTCCGGGCGGTCGATCTTGTTGATGACCACGATGGCGGGCAACCCCTGCTCCAACGCCTTGCCCAGGACGAACCGGGTCTGGGGCAGGGGCCCTTCGGTGGCGTCCACCAGGAGCAGGACCCCGTCCACCATGTTCAGGGTGCGCTCCACTTCGCCGCCGAAATCCGCGTGTCCCGGGGTGTCCACGATGTTGATCTTGACGCCCCTATAGGTAATGGCCATGTTCTTGGCCATGATGGTAATGCCCTTCTCCCGCTCCAGGTCCATGCTGTCCATGACCCGCTCCACCACGGTTTCGTTCTCCCGAAAAATGCCGCTCTGCCAGAGCATGGCATCCGCCAGGGTGGTTTTGCCGTGATCCACGTGGGCGATGATGGCCAGGTTGCGTAAATCTTCCCGAACTTGCATAAAATCTCCGATTATGGCGCTAAATCGTCGGGGCGCGGTGCGGCGCGCCCGGTAGGGGCGGGTTTGAAACCCGCCCCGTACAATTGCAATAGAGCCAAGGGTGCGTTCTACGCACCACCTAGCTGCGTAGGGTGCTCACTGCGCACCACACAACTCCGAACTTTTAAATGAGATAACAGCGAATCCGGGGAGGACAGGGGAGAAACCCCGGCCAGTCGGTCTTGGCTGGCTGCGTTCCGCGGCAAGTTCCCGGCAGCAATCTTATTAATCTTAGATAATAACTGTTTCCAGGTAATTGCGCAAGATAGGCGCTATAAGTCTACCTTGGCTGGGTCAAAAGCTACGGGTAAAATTATTAACAGGAAACTGGTAGGCTGATGAAACTTGAGGGAATTGTCAGAGATAGGGGAAATAGGAAGTTCAGGGTTCCACGACGAGGTCCCCGCCTGCGGCCATGGCCGCCAGGATTTCTTTGGCCCGGGCCTCGTCCTCCTGGGCCACCATGAGGCGCACCCCCCGGACGAACTGGAGCATGGGGTAAGCCCCGCCGGCGTCGTCGGCCCTGACCACGGCCTCGATGCCTTCGGCTTCCAGCAGCCCCGCGGCCATCTCGGCCTCAATGCGGTTGGAAAAAGTTTCCAGCACGATGGCGTGGTCGAAGTTCAAGGGTTAGGCCCCTATATATTTTAATTAAATTTACTTTGGCGGTTCAGATGGTGGTGCTTTTGATGATAATGCAAGATGTCTTGAATAAATCAGTGTTATGATGCAAGTTACTAAGGTTAGAATAATTCCGAGTATCGTAATTGCACCTCCATGCCGCGCCATAAATGAGGCATCACCTGCATAGATTGCTGCCCCGGGGGACAGATCAGTCCACGGAAAGATAACACCAAAGATAATAAGAAGTAATCCACATAAAATAAAGACCACACCCAATAATCTACTAATTCTACGTGATACCACCGTAATTATAAGAATCCATCCGATTAAAGAAATCATTCCACCAAATAATATTCTCTGTTTTTCTCCACCAATGTATATTGTTACCGAGTTAATGTCTGTAAATGCCATGGCAAAAAGTGCATCTACTTGTTCCTGTGATTCGCCCCCTACCTTAATAGTTCGACGACTATCCGAAAAAGCTATTTCAACATGGGATATAGGTCCACCAGAATTTAGATACCTATAGTTTATAATAGATCCTTTCTTTGGAGCATTAATAAAAGCTTTCTCTGTAATCTCTCCTTCATATGCAAACTTATTGGAGTCGCCATTTTCAATTTCAACTTTTGATGATTCCCATTGTATTTTGCAAGAAATGTTGGCAGACTTTACGATCGACTGAGTCTTATTAATAAGCGAGGTTAAATCAGCATATGACAACTGAACGGCAGAAAATCCAGCAGAGCGGCTGTATGTAGCCTTAGCAAGGCCATTATTAAGGCTGCTCAGTGTGATAAATAGGCTGCTTATTAAAATGGTAAAAAGGTAATGACCTTTGGTCAATTCTAACTCCGCTTCACACCTCCGGGAAAATCACCAAATTATCCCGGTGGACGACTTCGTCGTAGGCTTTATGGCCCAGGGATTGGGCGATTTCCTGGGACTGGCGGCCCTTGATCCGGCCGATCTCCCGGGCCGAGTAGTTGGTGAGGCCCACCGCGAAGGGTTTGCCGTCGGTGTCCATCAGGTGGACCGCGTCGCCTTTACGAAAACCCCCGAAGACCTCCAGGATGCCGGCGGGCAGCAGGCTCTTGTGGCCGTCCACCAGGGCCTTCCTGGCCCCGGGGTCCACCAGAATGGCCCCCTTGGGGGTGACGTTGTAGGCCAGCCAGTACTGGCGGCTGGTGAGTTTCTGGTCCTGGGGCAGAAACAGGGTGCCCACTTCGTCACCAGCAAAGATTTGCTTGAGGATACCGGGGGTCAGGCCGTTGGCGATGAGGGTGGGGAGGCCTGCGGCTCCGGCCTTTTTGGCGGCTTGGAGCTTGCTCACCATGCCGCCGCTCCCCAGGGCGCCGGGGCGTTTACCCGCGGCGCGCTCGATGTCGGCGTTGATGGTCTCCACCTGGTGAAGCAGGCGGGCGTCGGCGTTTTCTCGGGGGTCTTGATCGAAGAGGCCGTCGGTGTCGGTGAGGAGCACCAGGAGGTCGGCGCCCACCAGGTTGCAGATCAGGGCGGCCAGGTTGTCGTTGTCCCCGAACTTCAGCTCGTCCGTGGCCACGGTGTCGTTTTCGTTGATGATAGGCACCACCTGCCAGCCCAGGAGGGTGAAGAGGGTATTCCGGGCGTTCAAGAAGCGTTGCCGGGATTCCAGGTCGTCGTGGGTTAAGAGAATCTGAGCCACCTTGAGGCCGATTTCGGCAAAGGCCAACTCGTAGGTGTGCATCATGACGCTCTGGCCGGCGGCGGCCACGGCCTGGGCCTGGGGGATGCCCGCGGGGCGTGACGAAAACCCCAGCTTGCGGCAGCCGGCGGCGATGGCCCCGGAAGAGACCAGGATGAATTCCCGGTCCCCGGAGCTGAGGCGGCCGATCTCCCCCACCAGGCGCTGGATCAGGGGCTGATTGAGGCCGTCGGCCGCGGTTAAGACCGCGCTCCCCAGCTTGAGGACGACCCGCCTGGCTTTACTCAGGTATTGCTGTCGTAAGTGATCCATGGCCGTTGTGGGTAAATTCTTCCCAGATGGCCTCCCGCAAGGGAGAGAGCCCGGCGCCGGTCTGGGCGGAGACGGCAAACACCCGCCAGCCGGTTTTTTCGTACTCCCGGAGAACCTCTTCACCGGGGTAGTCAGGCGGGAGCGCGTCAATCTTATTTAACGCCACCAGGCGCGGTTTGTCCAGCAAAGAGGGGTCAAAGTTGCGCATTTCTTCTTCCAGCATGGCCAACGGCGCCAGGGGTGCGGCCGGGTCAATGGCGCTTAAGTCGATGACCTGGATCAGGAGCCGGGTGCGGGTGAGGTGCCGCAGGAATTGGTGGCCCAGACCCTTGCCCAGGTGGGCCCCGGTAATGAGGCCGGGGATTTCCGCCAGGATCAGGGGCTCGTGCTCAGTCGTCGGCCCCATAACCCCGAGTTGGGGGCTCAGGGTGGTGAAGGGAAAGGCGCCGACCCGGGCCTTGGAGGCGGTGAGGGCCTTGAGCAGGGTAGTTTTCCCGGCATTGGGGGCGCCCATCAGGCCCACGTCCGCCAGGATCTGGAGTTCCAGGTGAATACGGCGTTCCCGGCCCGGCTCGCCGGGTTGGCAGAAGCGGGGGGAGCGCATCCGGGAGGAGGTGAAGTGGGCGTTGCCCTTGCCGCCCCGGCCGCCCTTGGCCAGGACCAGGCGTTCCCCGGGGGTCATGAGGTCCGCCAGGAGCCTGCCGCTGTCGGCGTCAAAGACCCGGGTGCCCGAGGGTACCGGAACGATCACCGAGGCGCCATTTTTGCCGTGGCGATCCTGGCCCTGGCCCCGGCGGCCGTTTTCCGCCAGCAGGACGCGCCGGCGCTGGAAAAGGCTTAAGGTGCGGAGGGAAGGGGAGACTTCGAGGCTGACATCGCCGCCGGCCCCGCCATCACCGCCGTCGGGGCGGCCCCGGGGCTGGAAGCGGGCCCGGAGGAAGCTGACACAGCCCGGGCCGCCGTTGCCGGCCCGGACCGTGATATCGACCTCATCGGGAAAGGATTTCAAGTGGCTGGGTAAACGCTGACCCGCTTGCGATCTTTGCCAAAGGCCTCGAATTTCACCACGCCGTCGATCTTGGTGAACAGCGTAAAGTCGCGGCCCATACCCACGTTGGTCCCCGGGTGGATGCGGGTGCCCACCTGGCGCACCAGGATGTTGCCCGCCTTGACCGATTGCCCGGCGAACTTTTTTACCCCGCGGCGTTTCCCGGCGCTATCCCGGCCGTTGCGTGAGCTGCCGCCAGCTTTTTTGTGTGCCATGGTATATTCCCCAATCTCCCCCCAAATTACTTAAGGGGGTAGGTTTCGTAGGGTCGCCCCGGCGGGTCGCCCCTACCACATTATACAATTATTTCATCAATTTGCAAGGCAGTGAACATCTGCCGGTGGCCCTGCTTGCGGCGATAATTTTTCCGGCGTTTCTTTTTGAAGATCAGAACCTTCTTGCCTTTGCCCTGGCGCACGATCTGGGTGCGCACGGTGGCATTGGGAACCAGGGGTTGGCCGACCTGAACGGCGACCCCGTCGGTCACCAGCAAGACCTGATCCAGAATCACTTCGTCGCCGCGCTCGCCCGGAAGGCGCTCCACCCGGAGCACATCCCCGGGGGAGATGCGGTATTGTTTCCCGCCGGTTTGAATAATGGCGTACACTGTGGCCTCCCAAAAAATACGGACTTAAGACTATTAAGTTTAACGGATTTTCTGACCTTGTCAACCCAATCCCGGGGTTAAATCACAGAAACGACCGGTTTTAACGGGGTTTAAGCAAGCGGGCATTTTATCCGGCTACTCTGCAACCTGCGATTGACTCGATTCCTCGCCCGCATTATTATGACCTAAATTCAATTTTTTGCCAGCGCCAACTTTCTGCCTCCCCCCGGGCAGGAAAGTCGGGGGATATTTCGGGGGAACAGCCCCTCGGTCATGGAGCAGACATGGACAGGTTACCGGCAATAATCTCGCCCCAGGGATACGTGGTCATCCACGGCCATTTTTATCAACCTCCCCGGGAAAATCCCTGGATCGAACAGATCGAAGTGGAGCCCAGCGCCACCCCTTACCACGACTGGAATGCCCGTATCACCGCCGAGTGCTATCGCCCCAACGGCGCGGCCCGGGTCTACGACGGCCAGGGGCGGATTTTGGATATCGTCAACAATTATCAGCATCTCAGCTTCAATTTTGGGCCCACCCTCATCAGTTGGCTCCAGGGCCAAGCGCCGGACACCTATGCCAGGATCCTGGAGGCCGACGCCCGGAGTTTGGCGGCCCTGGGGCACGGCAACGCCCTGGCCCAGGCTTACAATCATGCCATCCTGCCCCTGGCCAAGGCCCGGGACCGGGAAACCCAGGTCGTCTGGGGCCTCAAGGACTTCGAGCACCGGTTCCGGCGACCGGCCGCGTCCATGTGGCTGCCGGAGACCGCGGTGAATTATCCCACCCTGGCCACCCTGGTAGACCATGGCATGAAGTTCGTGCTCCTGTCGCCTTACCAGGCCAAACGGGTGCGCCCCCTGGCCGGGGGGGAGTGGAGCCCGGCGTCGGTGAATCTGGATACCACCCAGGCGTACCGCTGTTTTTTACCCGAGACCGCGGGGGATACCCAGAAGCGGCGCTTCATCGACGTCTTTTTCTATAACGGCGAGGTGGCTGCGGATATCAGCTTCGGGGACCTGCTCACCGACAGCTACCGGCTGGAGGCCCGGCTGGCGGGCGATTTTTCTCCGGCCCGGCTGCGTCCCCAGCTACTGCACGTGGCCACCGACGGGGAGAATTACGGGCACCATAAAAAATTCGGCGAGTTGGCCCTGGCCCATGCCCTGACCCAGGTGCTGCCCTCCAAAGGGTTCCAACTCACCAATTACGCCACGTTTCTGGCCCTGGCGCCGCCGAAAATGGAGGTGGAACTCGCCCTGGGGGCCCAGGGCGAAGGCAGCTCCTGGAGCTGCGCCCACGGGGTGGGACGCTGGAAGGAGAACTGCGGCTGTTCCACCGGAGGCCAGCCGGGCTGGAATCAGCGTTGGCGGACCCCCTTACGGGAATCCCTGGATTTTTTGAATGAGAAACTGGCGGCCATTTTCGAGGCCGAGGGCCAGAAGTACTTCCAGGACCCCTGGCAGGCCCGCAACGCTTATGTGGACGTCATCCTGGACCGGGGCGACGATGTCCTGGACAATTTCTTCGCCGGACAGGGGAGGCCCAACCTGAGAAAGGACGACTGGGTGGCGGCCCTGAAGCTCCTGGAGATGCAGCGCCACTCCCTGCTGATGTACACCAGCTGTGGCTGGTTCTTTGCGGATATCTCAGGGCTGGAGTCCCTGCAGGTGATCAAGTATGCCGCCCGGGCTTTGCAGTTGGGCCAGGATTTTACCGCCGAGCCCCTGGAGGCCCCCTTCCTGAAAATCCTGGAGAGGGCTGTGAGCAATATTCCCAAGGAGGGCAACGGCCTCACCATTTACCAAAACCGGATCAAGCCCGCGGTGGTGGACTACCCTAAGGTGGCCAACCAGTGGGTGATTTCGTGGCTCAAGGACCGGGAACGCCAGTGCCCCCACCATATTTACCACTACCGGGTGGAGCCCATGGACCTGGAGGAGAAGACCCAGGGCTCGTTGCAGTTCGCCGCGGGGCGTTTGCGCCTGACTTCGGGCATCACCCGGGCCAGCCGGACCCTGGCGTTTTTCACGGCATTCTTGGGAAGCTATCTCTATCGGACCCAGGGGCAGGCCAATCCCTCGCCCCAGGAGTTTCTGGCCTTGCGGGAAGAGTTCTTCCGGGTCCTGGAGGAGGCCCCGGAGGATTTGATCCCCCTCATGGTGCGGCGTTTGGGGGAGACCTATTACAGCATCCATGATATTTTCCAGGAAGAGAAGCTCCAGGTCTTCCAGGACTTGTTGCGGCCCAACCGGGAAGAGGCGGTGGAACTGATCGCCCATAGTTTTGGCGAAACCCGGCCCCTGCTCAAGGCCATGGCGGTTGAGGGTCTGCCCCTGCCGCGGCTGTACCGCTCCCTGGGGGAAATCACCCTGAACCGGCGCCTGGTGCAACTTCTGCGCCGGATGGAGCCGGAGCCGGCTTCTCTGGCCACTTCCGAGGAGATCATGGCGGTGATCCAGGATGCCCAGCTTATGGGGTTGAAGCTGGAGACTCAGGAGGGGGCCGAGATCCTGGGGCGCATCCTGCACCAGCATCTCCTGGACCTGGCCGACGCCTTTCACCTGGAAACCGTGTCCCGCCTGAGCGACTTTTTGAGTTTCGTCAGCCGGATGCCCCTTACCCTGGAACTCACCACGGCCCAGAATTTCCTCTTCGGCCTGATGCGGGAGCGGTTTCCGGCCTTGGCGGCCCGGGCCTCCCAGGACCCCAAAGCCCAGACCCTGGCCAAGCAGCTGGTGGCCTTGATGGAGACCGTAAATTTTAGTCCGGTGCGCTATCTGAAATTGTTGGCTTGAAAAGGGGAAGAAGAGACATCGTCCCAGTGGCATAGGCTTCCAGCCTGTGGGCTTATCGTAGGGGCGGTTCGCGAACCGCCCCTACAACGGCTGTTTTCCTGGTTCCCAAGTTCTTGCTTGGGAACGAGAATAAACCTGGAAAATAACGGGAGGAGACATGAGTCTGGAAACCCGATTTCGGGAGGCCTTCACCGACTCCATCGAACTTAAGCGCCGCGTCCTGGAAGAACTGGGGCCTTTGGTGGCCGCCGCGGCCGAAATGCTGGCCCGGGTCTTTAAGGCCGGGGGCAGGGTGCTGATTTTCGGGAACGGCGGGTCCGCCGCGGACGCCCAGCACCTGGCCGCGGAGTTCGTCAACCGGTTCCAGGTGGAGCGGCCGCCCCTGGCCG
>JAGVPN010000261.1 GCA_020052215.1 Syntrophobacterales bacterium | reverse complement strand
TTCCAGGGCCTTGGGAGAGAGCAATTCCCACCCCAGGCCGGTGAGGGGGAGGTCATAGGAAGAAAAAAGCCCCTGGTAACCCACGTTGTGGACCGTATAGACCACCGGCAGGCGTTGGAGGCGGGGGCGGTCGTTATAGAGGGTCCGGAGATAGACGGGCACCAGGCCGGTCTGCCATTCGTGGGCGTGGCAGACGTCGAACTCCAGTTTCAGGGCGTCGATCATCTCCACCACCGACCGGGAAAAGAAGATGAAGCGCTCGCCATTGTCGTCAAAATCCCCATAGGAAGTGCCGTAGAGACCTTCCCGGTTAAACAGGGCGTCCTGGCCGATGAAATAAAAATCCAGGTTGGCATCGACCTGGGCGGTAAAGATCTCGGCGGACAGGGTCTTCAAGGAGAGGGGAATGGAAAGCGTTTGGCCGGTGGAGGTAAGGGGGTGGCCCGATTCCCGTACCTGGCGGTACAGGGGCAGGACCACCGATACCTGGTGGCCCAGTTTGACCAAGGCCCAGGCCAGGGCGTAGACCACCTCGGCAAGCCCGCCGCTGCGGGCAAAGGGGTTGGCTTCCGGGGATACCATCAGAATACGCATCTGTCATCCCTCGAGGCTTACAAGGTCAACTCCCGAAGATATTTGGCCGCATCTTCCGGAGGGGTAGGATTGATATAAAAGCCCGAGCCCCATTCGAATCCAGCAATCAAAGTCAGCTTGGGCACGATCTCGAAATGCCAGTGGTAATAATTGAGTTGTGCTTCCCGGATGGGCGCGGTGTGCAGGATGAAATTGTACGGGACCTGGCCCAGGGCTTTCTCCAGGCGCTTCAGGGTTTCAGAGAAGATCTCGGCCAGCAGCCGGAAAGACTCCTCCTTCAAATCCACATAGGACGAAAAGTGCTGCTTGGGCAGGATCCAGATTTCAAAGGGTGAGCGGGGCGCAAAGGGACAAATTGCCAGAAATTCCTGGTTCTGGAGCACCACCCGGGTCTGCTGCTGGAGTTCCTGGCGGATCATATCGCAGAAGACGCAGCGCTCTTTGTAGTTGTAATAAAACTTGCCGCCGCTCAATTCCTCCTGGACCAGCTCCGGCACAATGGGCAGGGCGATGAGCTGGCAGTGGCTGTGCTCCAGAGAGGCCCCGGCGGCCCGGCCCTGGTTCTTGAAGATCAGGACGTAGCGGAACCTGGGGTCCTCGCTCAGGGCCATGATCCGGTCCCGATAGGCGGTGAGCACCCGGTAGAATCCCTCCACCGGGATAGTTGCCAGGGTGAGGCGGTGATCCGGGCTCTCGATGATGACCTCATGGGACCCCACCCCGTTCATTTTGTCGAACATGCCTTCGCCGGCGCGGTCCAACTCCCCTTCCGTGGCCAGGGCCGGGAATTTATTGTTCACCACCCGGAGCAGCCAGCCGGGGGTATTGGGCTCGGTCCCCGGGGCCCGGTAGGCCAGGACCTCCGGCGGTGTGGTATGTTCGTTGCCTTCATCGAAGGGACAGAACCCTCCCTTGGTGACCTCCGGTTCCACCACAAAATCATGGGGGCGCTTGCCCCGCTCCGTTGAAATAATCACCCATCGGCCGATGATGGGATCTTTGCGTAATTCAGGCATCGGTCTCCCTTCCTGGCCCCCGTCGCCCGCCCTCCGATGGCGCCACGGGGATGAAGGATGTCTTTCAGTATACTGCCCTAAGGATATTTTGCAAGGGATTTGGCGGACATGGAATCACGGCTGACCAAGCCTGGCCTACCCCGAGGCCGGGCGCTGGAGCTTCCGACTCTCCCGGCGAATCCCCGGATTAATAAATTATAAGACGGAAATCGGCATAATCCAGTCCTGATGTGGAACCGCCGCCCCCGGCGGTTATGGGAAAAGGCTACACGAAAATCGCCGTCAGCCCATCCGTTCTTGGTGGCACCGGCATCTTGCCGGTGCGGCGCACAGGCTGGAAGCCTGTGCCACCAAAGGCGGCGGGCACGGCGGCCCGCCCCACCGGCTTTTCATAGTTGCGGGTGAGCCAAGGGCCTATGAGTTGCTGCTCGCTGCCACTATCTACCGGCGGAACAGGTACATGATCAGGGTCAAAATGAGGCTGATGAGGATGCAGGTCCCCAACGGGAAGTAAAAGCTGAAATTCCCCCGCTTGAAACTAATGTCCCCCGGCAGCCGCCCCAGCCAGGGCAGCTTGGGCGCCAGCAGAAACACCGCCCCCACGACCACCAGGATCACGCCCACCACGATCAGCAACCGGCCCAGGTCAGACATTTCCTTACCATTGATTATTCCCTAAGATTTGATGAATCTATTTACCGCTTTTTCTTGGGTTTCTTTTTCTGATGTCGGGGCGGCTTACGGAATCCGGGGGTTTGGGCCAGGATTTGGTTTTTACTTTGCGATAGCTTTTGATAATGCGGATGGTCATGGGGAATTTTGGCAAGAAACTCGTTCAGGAGTGCCAAGGCGGGATGCTGTCGTCCTGAATTGAACAGCATATAGGCCAATTGGTCAGCGTTTTTAATAGTATCGGGGTGCAGGTCTCCCAGGAGTTCCCGGTATAATTGCAACGCCTTTTCCATATACTCGCGGGCTATTTTCCTTTCGCCCAGATCCCAATGAGCCCCGCCAACATTTCTGAAGAAACGGGCTGTTTGGGGGTGACGCTCGCCCAGCACTTCCTGTTTAATGGTCAAGGCTTTCTGGCAGTACTCCAGTTTACGGCCATAGTTCCCCAACTCCCCAAAGGCCCAGCCCACATTGTTGAGGGAATCGGCAGTGCCAGGATGACGCTCGCCCAAGACTTCCTGTCGAATGGCCAGGGCTTTCTGAGAATACTCCAACTGGCGGCCATAGTCGCCTAACTTTCCGTAGGCCGAGCCTACATTGTTGAGGAAGGCAGCAGTGACAGGATGACGCTCGCCCAACACTGCCTGGTGAATGGGCAGGGCTTTCTGGAAGTACTCCAGCTGGCGGTCATAGTCGCCCAGGTTCCCATAGGCCGAGCCTACATTATTGAGGGAGGCGGCGGTGTCGGGATGACGCTCGCCCAAGACTTCCTGTCGAATGGCCAGGGCTTTCTGGTGATACTCCAGGTTACGGCCATAGTCGCCCAGATCCCCATAGGCCATGCCAATATTGTTGAAGGAGGTGGCGGTGTCGGAATGACGCTCGCCCAAGACTTCCTGTCGAATGGCCAGAGCTTTCTGATAATACTCCAACTGGCGGCCATAGTTGCCCAGCTCCCCATAGGCCGAGCCTATATTGTTGAGGGAACTGGCGGTGTCTGGATGACGCTCGCCCAGCACTTCCAGGCGAATAGCCAGGGCTTTCCGGTGATACTCCAGCTCGCGGCCATAGTCGCCTAGTTCTCCATAGATACTACCCAGGTCATTGACGAGATGGGCTTTCAATATAAGATCAGGTTGTTTCCGGGCCTCATAAAGCTTCAGAGCCTTTATAACCTGTTCCTGGGCCTCGCGGTACCGTCCCCGGTGATAATGCGGATATCCCTGCAACCAGATGAGCCGGGGCGCGTGTTGCGGCGCATAATCCATGGCATTTTCCTGCCAGGCCCTGAGGTGGTCGATTTCCGCCTCGAATTGCGGCAGGTCGGCAAAGTCGTCCCGCCGGGCCTGGAACCAATCTCCCAGGCGCTGGCAGATGCCAGCTACCCAGTCTTGACGACCCGCTAACGGGGCAATTTCCCTCCCGACGGCGCGCACCAGGCGGTGCAGGGCGTAGCTTGCGGTCTGGGGGGTCTTTTTTAGCAGATGCAACGCCTCCCCCTGACCCAAGGCATGGGTCAACTGAGTTGTATCCTGGATGTGCAGCAGCGCTCCCATGAAATCCCGGCCCATGGGGGCCGAGCCGCTCCAGGTCAGCAAATCCAGGATGTCCTTGAGCAACGGTTCGTCTTGGAATATGGTTTCGTTGAGCTTCAGGGTGGAGTAAAGTTCGGTTTCGTGTTGAGTGAGGCTGTCAAGAAACCTGGCCGGCAGCGCCGCCTGGAGGTTTTGCTGCAAAAGCTCGCGGTATTCCTGCCACCCTACCGGCCGGTGGCGGAGATAGGCCCCGGCCAGTTCCAGGGCCAGGGGCAGCCCACCTAAGGCCGAGGCAATATCTTTGGCCGCCTGCCGTTCTTCGTCTGTATCCGGTTGCCGGTTAGCCTCCTGGACCAGCATCTTTAAGGAGAGATCATCATCCAGGAGCGCTAACGAGATGGGGGTGAAACCAGGCTGCTCCGTGCGGCTGGTGACCAGGATATGGGGGTCGGCCTGGGGCTCGGGCAGGTATGGGGCAATGGCCTCCCGGCTCTCCAGGTTGTCAAAGATAATCAGACAGTCCGAGAAAGTCCGTAGCCTTTTGACAGCCACCTCCAGTTTGTAGTGGTGCTCGGACTGCGGGGCAATCCAGCGAGCTTTTTCCGCTAATTCAATCAGCTGGGCATCCAGGTCCTGATCGGCATTCAGCCAGATAACGCCGTTGGGATAATGCTCGCGGTAGCGGTAGGCATATTCCACCGCCAGTTGGGTCTTGCCCAGGCCTCCTAATCCCTGGAAGGCCACCGCCTGACCGATGGCCGTGCGGCGTCCCTGGGAAAGTTCCTGATGGACGGCGGCCAGGGCTTCATCCCGGCCAATGAGTTGGTCTCCCTTGGCCTTAAACGGGACGAAGAACACCGGATGGCGGGGGTCATACGTCTCCTGCATTTTATGTAGTTCTGCCACAATTTCCGGCGGCAAAAGTTCATAGAATTTATCTTCTTCCACCCCAGAATCCCGGCTGAAAACTATGGGGATTCTATGCTCAACCAGGATATCCACCACCGGCCGGTTCTTATGTTCAAATTCAGTGATAACAGCCGTATGAATTACACCACCATGATCTTTGGCATCATCAGGGTGCAAAATAATTTTCAAGTGGACCAGATTTTGGTCTAGGTTCACGCTAGTGCAGTGGTGCATCCACCAATAAATGCTATGACGCGGATCAAGAGTAAAATTTTTCACTGTCTCAATGGATACTCGATTTGCATCGATATCGAGTTCATCGGCAAAACGCAGCAGGGCAGCTACTAATTGTAAACGCTCGGTGCGGTCGTGTTTAAACTGGATCGGGCAATCGTAGATAGGCAAATGAGAATGGTACTTACAGACCTCCATCAAATCGCCCACCAAGCCTTTGGGGATTTTTTTGGCTGCCGGACCCAGGGCAGACTTCCCGCTAACCTGGGCATATTCAATCCATGCCGCACTTAAGTATTGGTGATTTTTGCGAATCTGCTTTTGCTCTTCTACGCTGTAATTATTCGCATCGGGTGCGTTAAACGATATCTCAAATACTGCCCCTAATTGTTCGGCCTGTTTTTTAATCTCGGGAAATTTGATCACATCACATTGCATGCCGATGTCATGCAGGTAGATGCCGGCTAAGAGCAGATACATCTCCTTAGGGGATAATGGCCTATCTTTATTTTCTGCAAGGAGCTTTCCCGCATATCCTGCCAATCTTTGGCTATGAGGAATCCCATGATCAGTGTAACCTTTTATAATACGCGGTTTCTCCGCACTCCATATCTCTCCTACCGCCTGACGAATCATCTCTTGGCCGATGCGCAAATCTCCATCCGGAAAATAATTTAAAAGCTTTGATTCTTCTTCTGAGATGGGTTCCATAATCATGCCTTTTTGAGTCTGCATATTCCTAATAAACAAGCAATTATATTATTATTGGGAAAGTTAAGATTTATCAAGCAGTTTTATAAACTGGGCGCATTATCCCGCCCCGGAGATTGGCAGGGAAACATATTTCAGGTTAAAATATTAAGATTATGTTGATTATTCCGGCCATTGACTTGAAAGACGGCAAGTGCGTGCGCCTGCGCCAGGGGCGGGCCGAGGACGTCACCGTCTTCGGCGACGACCCCGCGGCCATGGGCCTCAGGTGGCAGGCCGCCGGGGCGCAGCTCCTCCACGTGGTGGACCTGGACGGCGCCTTCAGCTCCCGGCCCCAAAACCTCGAGTCCATCCGGCGTTTGCGTCAGGCCCTTTCCATTCCCATGGAGCTGGGGGGCGGCATCCGGACCCTGGACACTATCGCGGCCTATATTGAGCTGGGCATCGACCGCCTCATCCTGGGCACCGTGGCCCTCAAGGACCCCGACCTGGCGGCCCGGGCCTGCGCCGACTATCCCGGCCGCATCATTTTCGGCCTGGATGCCCGAGACGGCCTCCTGGCCGTGGAGGGCTGGACCGAGACCAGCCAAAAGACCGCCCTGGACGCGGCCCGTGCCCTGGCGGCGCTTAAGCCTGCGGCCTTTATTTACACGGACATCGCCCGGGACGGGGTCAAACGGGGGGTGAATATCCCGGCCACCCGGGCCCTGGCTGAGGCCGTGGACATCCCGGTGATCGCCTCCGGCGGGGTGAGTTGTCTCGACGATATCCGGGCCCTCCTGCCCTTAGAGGCCCTGGGGGTGATAGGGGTCATCACCGGCCGGGCCCTGTACGACGGCAGCCTGGACCTGAAAGAGGCCATC